>NZ_JACJEM010000029.1:0-55487 GCF_014164085.1 Pseudoalteromonas sp. SG45-5
CACAACTTATCAGTGAGCATTAATCGGGGCATGGTAATCTCGTAAGGTTTGTTTTTGGCGAAGTAAATTATACGAGATTACCGCTTACGCACAAAATTCAAACAAAGATCAACAGCCCCTAGATACAAAAATTTTTGCCTAGTTCTAGGGGCTGTTGATCTTTGCGGATTAAAATTTGTTCAAACTAGGGGCTATTTAATCGCGGCGCGTGGTTTGTAACTTAGTGGGCTCGGTAACTGCTCCTGCGTTACTCTAATGGCTTACATCCCTGTAAGAATAAGTAAAAGCCGAGCAACAAAGAGTAAATAGCCCCTAGGAAGAACCCTTTGGGCAGCGCCTGTTTGGCATTAATGCTACGTTATCGCCCATTTATGGGGAATAACCACACTACATAGGCTCTGCCTAAATACCAAACAGACTGCTGCAAATTTAACCTTGAAAGATCAACAGACCCTAGCGTAATTTTTTTAACGTTAAATAGACCTCATATATAAGCAGATTGGTATAAACTGGGTTTTCAATTAATCATGGAATAAATAGCCGATGTTTTTAAATTTTATTTAATGCGTTAACACACTGATATTAAGTGTTTTATTTTATATTCAGTTAAGGATATTAGCTAAAATATATTTTTATCAGTTATAAAAATGGCTAACGATATGTTAGTGGTCTGACAACTAGTATGTTATATATAAGCTAAAAGTAGGAAGAGGTCGGGTGTGCAGCCATTTAATATTAAAATCAATAATTCAAATATTCATGGCTTAAAGAAAGGCTCCGGTGGTGATGTTGTTATTGCGCTTCATGGTTGGCTTGATAATAGCAACAGTTTTTTTCCTATGCTTAATAAGGTGCAACCGAGTCAAACTTGGTACTGCATTGATTTTGTTGGGCACGGGTTGTCTTCGTGGAAAAGTGATGATGCGCATTACTACTTTGTTGATTATATTGATGATGTGTATCAATTTATCAATGCATTAGGGGTTAAAAAAGTACACTTAGTTGGTCATTCGATGGGGGCTATGGTAGCAGGGCTTTTTGCGAGTTGTTTTAGCGATTATGTTAAGTCGGTCAGCTTTATTGAAGGGATCGGTTGTGTTACTACCCCCAGTGAAGCGGTATGTGAGCAGCTAAAAAGTGCAGTATTAAATAGAGCGCGTTTAAAAAATAAAAAATCTAGAATTTATAAATCGAAAGCGCTTATTTACGAAGCGCGATCACAAACAACTGATTTAAATGATGAGCTAATTGCGCTATTAATGGACCGAAACATAAAACCAGTAAATGATGGCTTTGTGCTCACAACAGACCCAAAGCTTAAAAATCACTCAGGTTTTAGGTTTGATGAGGCGCAATGCATTGGTGCAATAAAAGATTTATCTGCACCATGTCAGTTAATTTTAGGGAACGAAGGTTATTCGTTTGTAAAACAAAACTTAGCAAAGTATATTAGCTATTACAGTAACTTGAGTGTAATAAACGTAGACGGCGGTCATCATTGCCATATGCAAAGTAGTGAACTATGTTTTGAACACATTCATGCATTTATGGTGCAAAGTGGTGCATGTTAATTGTATATTAACGCTAAATGTGGGATTATTCGCACATTAGAGTATTTGCTCAATTGTTAAAGTGCCTTACTTAGATTAAGGTTAATAAAAATATAATTATAAACAGGGGCTAAGAGTGGAAAAAATCTGGCTTAAGCGCTACCCAGAGGGTATGCCTGAAACAATCGATCCTGAGCATTACAACTCGTTACTCGAAGTTTTCGAAAAAAGTTTTAGTGATTACAAAGATCTACCTGCATTTACTAATATGGGTAAAACACTATCTTACAACGAAATAGATACTGCAACGAAAAAAGTAGCTTCTTATATTCAAAATGATTTAGGTCTTAAAAAAGGCGACAAAGTGGCCGTCATGATGCCTAACTTGTTGCAAACACCAGTATCAATTTTAGGTATTTTAAGAGCCGGCTGTGTCGTTGTTAACGTTAACCCGTTATACACTGTTCGTGAATTAGAACACCAACTTAAAGACTCGGACACTGCAGCAATTTTTATACTTGCTAACTTTGCAGACACGCTCGAGAAATCACTTGCGCAAACTGATGTTAAACACATTGTAGTAACGCAAGTGGGTGACATGGTTGGTGGTATTAAAAAGCACATTGTAAATTTTGTCGTTAAACACGTTAAAAAAATGGTACCTAAGTACAGCTTACCTAATCCAATTAAGTTTTCTGATTTACTAGATGCGGATGAAACTGCATATAAACGACCAGAAATGAACTTAAGTGATTTAGCATTCTTGCAATACACTGGCGGTACGACAGGTGTATCTAAAGGTGCAATGCTAAGCCATGGCAATATGGTAGGTAACCTTGAACAAGTGTCTGGTTGTTTAGATAAAGTATTAGAGCGTGGTAAGGAAGTAGTGGTTACTGCATTACCGCTTTATCATATCTTTGCTTTAACGGCCAATTGCTTAACATTTATGAAGTACGGTGGTTTGAATTTACTCATCACCAACCCTCGCGATATGAAGGGCTTTGTCAAAGAGTTAGGGCAAGCTAAATTTACTGCTGTTACGGGTGTTAATACATTATTTAATGGTTTATTAAATACACCAGGCTTTGCAGATCTAGATTTTAGCCATTTAAAAATGTCGCTTGGTGGAGGAATGGCTGTTCAACGTCCTGTTGCTGAAAAATGGCAAAAAGTGACGGGTTCTAAACTTATGGAGGGTTACGGCCTTACAGAGTGCGCCCCTTTGGTCACTATTAGCCCATACGACTTAGAAGCATATAATGGTTCAATTGGTTTACCTGCGCCAAATACTGATATTAAGTTAATGCTTGATAATGGTGAAGAAGCCGCTAAAGGAGAGCCTGGAGAGTTATGGGTTAAAGGCCCACAGGTTATGCTTGGTTATTATAATCGCCCAGATGCAACTGCTGAATGTTTAAAAGATGGTTGGTTTGCTACTGGTGATATTGCCACATATGATGATGAAGGTTTCTTTTTTATAGTTGATCGTAAAAAAGACATGATCATTGTGTCAGGCTTCAATGTATTTCCAAATGAAATAGAAGAAGTTGTTGCGATGCACGAAGGTGTACTTGAAGTAGCCGCTATCGGCGTACCTCACGATGCAAGCGGCGAACAAGTTAAAGTTTTTGTTGTGAAAAAAGACCCATCTTTAACTGAAAAAGATATAATAAAGCACTGCCGTGATAATTTAACTAATTACAAGGTTCCAAAACTCGTTGAGTTTAGGGATGAGTTACCTAAAACAAATGTAGGTAAAATACTCAGAAGAGCCTTGAAAGATTAGCAACCAATAAAAAAGCCGGCATATGCCGGCTTTTTTATTGTAGGAGACTAAGTGCAATACCAATTGATCCAAACACAAAACCAGCTTAATACGTTCGTTGAGCAGATCCAAAATAAACCCGTTTTAGCCATAGATACTGAGTTTATGCGTCGCCGTACGCTGTATCCTGAAGTTGCACTTATTCAGGTATACGATGGTGAGCATCTTGCGCTTATTGATCCACTGGCTGAGTTATCATTATTTGATTTTTGGCAAATTTTAAAAGATCCTGCTGTTTTAAAAGTATTACATTCTCCTTCAGAAGACATCGAAGTATTTCAAAAGTACGCAGGGTTTGTACCCGCACCATTATTCGATACACAATTTGCTTTGCAATTACTTGGTGAAGGGAATTGCATGGGCTTTGCGCTGATGGTAAAAGAGCTGCTGGGCATAGAAATAGATAAAAGTGAGTCTCGCACTAATTGGCTACAGCGTCCATTAACCCCTAAACAGCTTGATTATGCAGCAGCTGATACATTTCACTTATTACCATGCTTTGAACTAATTATTGAGCGTATTAAAGCGGCTGATTTATTTGACATCGTTATCAACGAAAGTGAATTAATTGCAAATAAGCGCGCATTTCAAACACCAGATGAATTTTTATATAAAGATATTAAAAATGCGTGGCAGCTTAAACCGCATGAACTAGCAGTATTAAAAGAGCTTGCTACTTGGCGCAGAAATAAAGCCATTAAAAAGAATTTAGCACTTAATTTTGTACTAAAAGAGCATAACATGGCGGAAATAGCTAAACGCGTTCCGTCTAGTTTAAATGCACTTAGACAAATATCAGGTGTTGAAGCGATTGAAGTTAATCGCTCAGGTGTAGAAATTTTAAAATGTATCGAGATTGCTAAGTTGATACCGCAAGAGCAACATCCTGCTGTGTTAAAGCGCTTAATTGATTTTCCTACTTATAAAAAAGTAGCAAAAGATGTTAAACAAAAAATTACTAAAGTAGCAAAAGCGCATAATATTCCTGATGATGTGATGGCTTCTAAAAAACAAGTCAATCAATTGATAAGTTGGAATTGGAAGTTAACAGCAGAGCAAAAAGTTAAATATATAAAACCCGACTTATTGAGTTCTTGGCGTTATACATACGTTAAAGACGTACTAAAAGAGTGGGACAGCTAAACAGTATTGCTTTAATGTGAGTTAATAACGGGATGTTTACTGCTAATTTAACGGGGGCGATATATGGCCCCCGTTTGTTTGAAATTTGAGCAAGCTTACTCTGTCATTTCTTTTAAAATTTTATCTAAGTTACTTTTTGATTGAGCAACACTTTCAAGCGGCGTTAAGTTATTGGGGTATTCCTCTTGTTCAATGACGAGCCACTGCAGATCACCGTCCATAATTAGCGAATCTATAATTACTTTCCATAGATAGTCATTTTCACCAAATATTGGGCTTAGGCCATCGCCTTGATGCGTTCTTACTTTTAAATGTGTTGAAAAAGTACGCCCTGAATATTTTTTTATGTAATGAGTTGGCTCTTTGCCAGCAAAATGTACCCAGCCAATATCTAGCTGAAGCGGCAATGATTGCGGTGTGTTTTTTGCTATATAGTCCCAATACGTAGCGTCGTTAAATTGATTAAATTCTTTATCATGATTATGAAAACCAATACGCATATCATATCGCTGTGCTATGTCGTTCACATGCGCCAGTTGTTTTGTAAGGGCTGTAACCCCCGTTGGATGCCACGCTCTTTCATCCCAAGGTACAAATAATACCTTTACACCCAATGTTTTGTAAAAGAGTAGGGTGTTGGTAAGTGTTTTTTCTGTGAGTGAATCAAAGCCGATATGCGCACTGCTTGCAACAAGATTGAGACTAGCTAGTTTCTTTTTGAGTTCACTAGGGTTATTTTTATAACTACCTAAATCACCGGCAAACTCTACCCCATCAAATCCCATTTCAGAAAGGGACAGAAGTGTACTATCAAAATCATTTTTAAGTGCTTCTTTTACCGACCATAACTGCACGCTCACTCGTGGCATTGGTTTAGGCATTGCAGCGAAAGCGCTCAATGAGTGGAGAGTAAAAATTAGGGTGGTTAAAACTATAAACGTAGTGTGTAAAAGTGTATTTTTAAACATTATCAAATACCTGTTAAAGCAGAGAATACTCCCTGCTTTTTATTAATCTTTATAGGCGTATTGCGTTAAACCAAGTTCAGCTAAAACGTTATCAAGGTGAGCTTTTGCTTGCGCTGTAGGGCCTGGGTAGTCACCGGCAATAGGCACATTTCCTAAATAACCTATATCTTTACACCCCTGAGGTGTACAGAAATAGGCGCCTAAAATTAAATTTTTGAAGCGTAAAAATGCATTACCTATACGCTGAAATTGTGCCGGTGTATTATCGTCAAAATAAGCAATGTCATCTAATATTGCTTTTTGTTCCACAGCTTTAAGTTTCGCAAAAATTTTTTTATAACGAAGTATTGATTCGTCATCAATCCACGCAAGCCCATGTAAAATTGTTACCCGGTCTTTTTGTTGACCATTATAAGGGGAGCTAACCCATTCATTAATGACACTCGGTACATCAACGTCTGAGGCGCTTGGTGAATCACCTTCTCGGGGAACAATGTAATCTGCAAGTATTGCCACGAGAGTGAGTTGTTCATTTGTTAAGGTAAGTGGCCAAGGCGACTCAGGTGGTAGTAACATATTAGGATCAGTACCATAGCCTTTCGCTGTAATGGCTGGCAGCTCTAAACTTGGCCAATGGCCTTGGGTGCTAATCGTTTCTTCGAGTACTTTACTACAACCGGCTGTTAGTGAAACGGCAGAGCCTGCAGCGAGTAGGCCTAACCATTTAAGGGACTCTCTGCGTGTCATGCCTGAACTATATTTATATGAGTCAACACTCTTTTGTGAATGCATGTTAAAGCACTCCTTTTTCAATCTGTTTAGCGATCCACGTAGAATTGCGCATTGCCAATGTCATAATTGTTAATGTGCAGTTTTTATGTGGGTTAGAGGCAAATACACCGGCATCCATTACAAAAAGGTTGTCACAATCCCATGTTTGCCCCCATTGATTAGTAACAGATTCTTTGGGCGAGCTACCCATGCGAGTGGTACCCACTTCATGAATGATTTCACCGCCTTTTGAAATTGCTTTTTCAGCAGGTGGGAGCTTATCTATTTTTGCTCCTAAGTTTTCTAATATTTTTTTCGCTGTTTTTAAACCATGCTCAATTTGCTTAAGTTCACGATCAGACCATTTAAAATGAAATTTTGAGACGGGGATCCCCCATTTATCCTTAACGTTTTCGTCTATTTCCATATACGAGTCATCGTTTGGTAACATCTCACCTCGCAAAGCAAACCCTACATAAGAGCCGTACGCATCGCGCACTTGCTGTTTTAACTCAACGCCATAGCCTCGCTTATCACCAGATACACCAGAGCCAGGCTGATTAAAACCACTGCTTATTTCAAAATGATAACCACGTGGAAAATTAAGCTCACCTTTAGCGTGTGCTTCGTGTCCCCACCAAGGAATAAATAGATGATTTCCGGTATGCCCGTCTTCGTTATAGCGTGGTCGGCCTTTAAGTGCGGGTATTTGTGCGCCTAACCATGCACCGGTAGAATCCATTAAATTTTTTCCAACTTGGCCACTTGAGTTTGCCAGTCCTTTTGGATGTTTTGTGTGTTTTGAATTTAATAAAATACGTGCAGATTCACAGGCACTTGCAGCAAGAATAACGATATCAGCGGATACTACATGCTCACTCGTGGATTTTTTATCAATGTAGGTCACTCCAGTGACTTTACCATCGTCATTAACTGCAACAGACTTAACCATAGCATCGGTAATTATTTCTAAATTTCCCGTTGCTTTAGCCATAGGTAAAAGCGACGTTGTGGTTTGAAATGCCGCACCAATAGAGCAGCCATGTCCACAAGGTGTTGCATAAAAACAGGCCATTCGGTCGTCTTTATTACGTGTTAATACGGCTCTGTGCATGGGTACAGCTGCAATCCCTAATTTTTTAGCGCTTGCTGCAATTAATAGCTCGGGAACCCTAGGTGTTGGCGGCGGCTGCAATACGCCAGGCGCTGATGGCGGCATGTCATCCAGGCCGGTATTAGTACCACAAATACCGACTAGTTCTTCTGTTTTGTCGTACCACGGGGCTATGTCTTCATAAACAAACGGCCAATCTGCACCGTGGCCGTCCTGGCTTTTTCCTTTAAAATCATGTTCACTAAAACGTAATGAATAGCGTCCCCAGTGATTAGTTCTACCGCCGAGCATACGGGCACGCCACCAATAAAAATCACTGCCTTTTGCAGTGGTATAAGGTTCATCAGGAACTTGCCAGCCACCATCAACGGTTGCATCGTAAAAACCAAAGTTTTTATCTTTATTGCCTGCGCCCATTAAGGGAGCTTCGCTGTTACGACGAAACATCGGGCTTTCTTTTTTTGGGTCGTAATCACGGCCCGCTTCGAGTAACAGTACTTTATGACCTAATTTGGTTAAGGTGTAAGCTGCCATTGCACCACCAGCACCCGAGCCGACCACTAAAATTTTATGATTAAATGCTGGCATGTTACAGCTCCTTAATTTTAATGTTTTTAAACCATACTTTGTCACCATGATCTTGTAAGCCAATATGGCCTCGATCCGCAGTTGCAAAATTTAGCCATGTAGAAAATTTACTCTTTTTAACAAGCGTGTCCCACGTGGTACTGCCTATAACAATACTTAGCGTACTAATCCCATTTTGCCAAACCTGTAGGTGTTTATCGCGCATTTGAATACGGACTTTATTCCACGTATTTGCAGGCTTATGCGCGGCTTTTGGCGCTGCAAACAGATCGTAGATAGAGCCCGATAAATGCGAGTCTATTTCATTGTCGGGATGTTCTTCATTATCGATTATTTGCACTTCAGGTGCGTGAGAATAAATCATACTTCCCAGTTCGTCCGCGAGCACAAATATCCCACTATTTCCTTTAGTTGAAATTTTCCAATCTATTTTAAGATCAAAGTTACGGTACATTTTTTTAGTTAAAATATCACCGCCACCTTTAGTGAGCATCATTGCTCCGTCAGTAATTACCCATTGCGGACTTATCTCATCACTTTTAAAATTTCGCCAATGAGACATATCTTGGCCATTAAAAAGCAATTGCCAACCTGCTTTTTGCTCTTCGTTGGTAAGTTGATTATCAACAGTGTGGGCGTAAGCACTGCTACTAAGAGCAACTGCAAGTGATAGAATTTGGATTGATTTAAACATATGTAACCTCTTATATTCTTTTACTTATTGCTACTAATATACGTTTTTTCAACGCTTTTATTTTTTGTTATAAATAGGTGTAAACCAATAAAA
This sequence comes from Pseudoalteromonas sp. SG45-5, assembly GCF_014164085.1. Taxonomy (NCBI): domain Bacteria; kingdom Pseudomonadati; phylum Pseudomonadota; class Gammaproteobacteria; order Alteromonadales; family Pseudoalteromonadaceae; genus Pseudoalteromonas; species Pseudoalteromonas sp. SG45-5. Next base: position 8,750 of record NZ_JACJEM010000029.1, read on the forward strand.
ACAACAATTAACACGATTGGAAAAATGAGTAAATTTTGTAAAACGGCCTGACCTGCCACTATTTCTACTTGTTCTACGCTGATGTTATTTGTTTGTGCGTTAAGGCGAGCATTATCAATCCAATGACCAATAACAGGGTTCCACATACTGACAGCAAACATGCCCGCACCTCCCATCAGTGACATGCCTAATGCGCCTGTTTTTGGTGCATATTCAGCAACGCAGCCGATCATAGTGGGCCAAAAGTAAGTCACGCCAAGCGCGAACATGGCTGCGGCAAAGTAAATCGCATCACCTTGAGCTTGGCTCATTAAAAATATCCCAAGTGTTGAAAAAATAGCTGATCCGAGTAACACACCCGTTGGACTAAATTTATGTACTATAGGGCCTGCAAAGAATCGTCCGAGTGCCATTAGGCCGGTGATCAACGCTAAGATAACCATTGGGGATGCGCCGGATGAACCTAAAATTTGCTCTATCCATTGTTGTGTTCCAAATTCAGTAATAGCTGTGATCGTCATACAAACAATGAGAAATAAATACAGTGGCGAGATTAGATTTTTTACATTCGTGGCAGTTGAGTTTTCTTGACTATCGAATTGTGGAAATTGCGATTTAACAACCATCACGCCATATACAATAGTAGGAATAAGAATAAGCGATACTTGCCATTGCCAATTTAGACCAACGGATGTCATAGCATTTGAAGCCAGTGCACCTATAACAATACCGCCTGGAAACCACACATGAAAACGATTTAACATTGTGGTGGTATTTTTAGGGTACATTTGAGCAATTAACGGATTACAACCAGCCTCTACAGAGCCATTAGCAAAACCAATTAAAAATGTTGAGATTAGCAATCCCCAAAAACCATCTGCCGTGATAGTTAAAAGTAACCCGCCCAAGTGACAGATAAAGGCCAACGCAACCAGCTTTTTAGCGCCGATAACATTATAGATAATCCCACCTAGCATCGTCGCTACTGGGAATCCTAAAAATGCCATTGCATTAACCCAGCCTAATTGAGTGCCACTGAGGCCAAACTGTTCACCTAATTCACCTAAGATACCGGCACGAATAGCAAAGGTCATTGAGGTAACAATGAGCGCTATACAACAGAGCCGAAATATAATGTTATTGTTATTATTCATTCTAAATATCCTGTTAACTTAAACCTAAAATACGGCTGTTTCGTTCGCTATTAGTCTCTGTTGCTGAGAAATCATCGAATGCTTTATCGGTTGGGCGTATTATGTGGTTTTCAATAAAATGAACGCCTTCTTTAGCACCATCTTCAGGGTGTTTAATACAACATTCCCATTCTAAAACTGCCCAACCGTCAAATCCGTATTGTGTTAGTTTGCTAAATATACACTTAAAATCAACTTGCCCATCACCTAAAGAGCGAAACCGCCCTGGTCTGTCTTGCCATTCTTGATATCCTCCGTATACGCCGGAACGACCATTTGGCGTAAACTCCGCATCTTTAACATGAAAGGCTTTAATTCTAGTGTGATAAATATCAATAAATGATAAGTAATCAAGCTGTTGTAAAACAAAATGGCTAGGATCGTAAAGTATATTAACGCGTGGATGATTATTTGTGGCAGCTAAAAAACGCTCAAATGTTATACCATCGTGTAGGTCTTCACCAGGATGAAGTTCATAACAGACGTCCACGCCCATTTCATCAAAGTAATCTAAAATTGGCAGCCAGCGTGATGCTAACTCTTTAAATCCTTGCTCAACAAGACCTTTAGGTCGCTGTGGCCACGGGTAAAAAGTATGCCAAAGCAGTGCGCCTGAAAAGGTGACGTGCGTTTTAAGTCCTAATCGCTTGCTGGCTTTTGCGGCCATCATCAGTTGTGCTTGTGCCCATAGTGTTCTTGCTATTGGATCACCGTGCACAGTCTGTGGCGCAAAATTATCAAACATTTCATCATATGTCGGGTTCACAGCAATGAGCTGGCCCTGCAAGTGAGTGGATAACTCCGAAATACAAAGCCCTGCATCTGCGGCAATACGCAGCACGTTATCGCAATAATCTTGGTTTTGGGCTGCTTTTTCTAAATCAAATATTTGTGGATTTGATGTCGGGAGTTGAATTGCTTTGTAACCTAAATTTCCTGCCCACTGGCAAATAGCGTCAAAATTATTGAAGGGCGCTTCATCGCTTATAAACTGCGCTAAGAAGATAGCCGGGCCTTTTATTTTTTTCATCGTTCATCCAATTTAAAAGTATGCCATTTTGTATTTTTGCTCGAAGCTTCAACTGCATTTTCAATAAATGCCATCCCACGTATCGCATCTTCAATACCTGGGACATCAAATTGATGATTATTTACAGCGCGTCCTGCTTTTTTTGCTTCAATCAATTTTGTGAAATTAACGTATATATTGGCAAACGCTTCAAGGTATCCTTCAGGATGCCCAGCTGGAGTGCGTAATGCATTGCGCGCGGCTTCACTTTGTAAAGCAACGCCAGCACGAAGTAGAGTTGTCGGTGCATTGTGTGATTTCAGCCATAAGCTGTTTGGCTCCATTTGTGACCACTCTAGGCTGCCTTTATCACCATAAATACGTAGATTAAGATTGTTTTCTTCACCTAATGCTATTTGGCTGGCCAGTAACACGCCTTTACAGCCATTATCAAAGCGTAACAAAACGGTGCCGTCATCATCCAGTGTCCTACCGGGCACGACATGATTTAAGTCCGCGCACAGAGCCTCGATTGCAAGGCCACTAACGTACTCGACTAAGTTTGCCGCATGTACGCCAATATCGGCTATACAACAACTGATCCCTACTTTGGTTGCATCTAAACGCCATTGCGCTTGTTTGCCAGCTTCATCTTCTTGTGTAGCAAGCCAGCCTTGACTGTACTCAACGACTACCTTACGAATTGCGCCTAGTTGTCCTTGAGCAATACGATAACGGGCTTCTTTTACCATAGGGTAACCTGTATAGGTATGGGTTAGTCCATACAGGCAGTCGCTACTATTAATTAGGGTTTGTAATGCGCGTGCTTCTTGTAAATTTAATGTCGCTGGCTTGTCAGATAGCACATGAAAGCCTGACTCTATCGCGAGCTTGGCGATAGGAAAATGCAGATGATTTGGCGTTACAATAACAACAAAATCAATGCGTTGATTATCTGCAAGCTTTGCCTCTTCTTGAAACATATCTTGGTAGGTGTCGTAACATCTTGCTGGGTCTATCCCAAGCATCGCTGCTGTAGACTGACTACGGGTTGGATCTGAACTAAAAGAGCCAGCCACTAAATCAATCAAACCATCTAAGCGTGCTGCAATACGGTGAACTGCACCAATAAAAGCGCCTTCAGCACCTCCGATCATGCCCATTCGGATTCTGGCTTTATTCATACAACACTCCATTAGTTAATATCATGTTATTAATAATAGGGAGTGAGTTGAAAAGGGGATAGCAAAAATTCGGTTGACAATGCAACAAAATCGGCGTTTTAATCAAAGCTGTTAATTATATTTACATCAGGGTGGCAAGTATGAAAATAGATGAGATCATAGCCAGAGCAGGCGTTAATCAGTTGATTGCGGCTTTTGATTTATTACATGACATTCTTTTTTGGGTAAAAGATAATGAAAGTAGGGTTTTATATGCTAATCAACATTTTATTGAGCATCAAGGCTATAAATCATTAGATCAAATTTTATTAAAAACAGATTTTGATTTTTCACCTAAGCATTTAGCTTTCCAATATGTGAATGATGATAAGCGGGTGATGAGCGGTTACATTGTGACAGATAGATTGGAGCTAAATCAGACTTCAAATGGTGAATTAGCGTGGTTTTCAACATCTAAAAAAGTGATCACAGATGAGAGTAATCAAATACTCGGTACTTATGGGATAACACGGCATTTGCAAAAAACATCAAAGGCACTATTACACGTAAGAGCAATAGAGGAGCCTGTTAATTATATACGAGAGCATTATCATCGTCATATTTGTATTGAGGAATTAGCACAGCTCGCCCACCTTTCAGTCAGTGCATTAGAGCGTCGCTTTAAAAAGCATTTAGCGAAAACCCCAAATCAGTTTATTAATGAAATACGCTTGGAAAATGCCAGAAGGTTACTGGTTGAAACACAATTACCCGTGTCGCAAATCGCTTACGAGTGTGGTTTTTCAGAGCCAAGTTATTTTAGTAAACAATTTAAACGCTTATTTGGCGAGATACCTTCACAAGTGCGCACGCAAATAGAGTGATATGTACGTTATTTAGCCTGCGCAGAGAGATGTTGTTTAGCATTTTTATTTTAAGTTCTGTTTATTTTACTCACCCTAACTATTGTTTTATCACTTTTTATAAAGCGATAAATTATCAGCCATTAACTGCTCATTTATGTTTTTTTTCATCATGTTGTTACTTAATTTATTTTATTCTTCAGGTAGGTGTTATTCATATGTGCTCAGTTATTTAAAAATATTAATATAAAATCAATAGGTTAAAAAGTGGTTGGCAGTTAGTTGCTGTTATAAATGAGATTACTTGTTTAGCCTAATTTAATGCCTTTACGCTGTATCGGCTAAAGCTCATATCGTGTTTTTTTTAGCCTTAACGCCGATTTTGTTTTAGTAGCGACCGAATTTCTATTATCACTTTTTTACTCATAACCCTATTCTAAAACGCAGTTTAACAAAATGTTAACTCACACACTGACAATTGCACATAACACATCAAGATTGGAGATAGGCATGGCTAATAATAATAACAGCCGAGAATCAATACGGCTTTCACGACGTTTTGAAAAATCGACATTGTTTCTTGCTTTAATGAGCGCATGTAGTGGCGTTTATGCACAAGAAGAAGTAAAAGAAAGTGACTTTGAGATAATTGAAGTACGCGGTATTCGTGCCTCAATGGCTGAAAATCTAGCCATTAAGCGCCTCTCTAATTCTATTGTTGATGCGATTACAGCAGAAGATATAGGCAAGTTCCCTGATAAAAATGTGGCCGACTCGTTACAGCGAGTACCTGGGGTGGTTATAACCCGAAGCGGTGGTGAAGGTGAAAACGTGAGTATTCGAGGCCTTTCATCAGATTTAACGCTGACACAACTCAATGGTAATTTTATTGCCTCGTCACCGGGTTCTCCATCGCGCTCTTTTAGTTACTCATTATTACCATCGACGATGGTGCAATCGGTTGAAGTTTTTAAATCCTCTGAGGCACGTTTAGATGAAGGTGGCGTTGGGGGAAGCGTTATTTTACATAGCCGTACACCACTCAATATGGAAGCAAACTCAGGTGCCTTTAATATTGAATACACTTATGCAGATGTGACTAAAGATTATGAACCTAATTTCAGTGGTGTTTATTCGTGGAAAAATGATGACGAAGACTTTGGTTTTTTAATCGGCTACACCAAGCAAGAGCGTACTAATCGCTCTTTAACCGGTGATATGTCAGGTGGTGGAGGCTGGCGTTGGGCAACGGGATCTGATTTACCTGCCAGTGATATTAACGGCAAGGAAATTGCTGATAGTACGCGCCGTTTTGGTGCATTAGAAGATGCATATGGCAATACCTACGATGGTGTATGGGCACCACAAGTTGCCGGTGTTGGAGTAACAAAAGAAAAACGAGAACGAGTGGGTTTGCAAGGCACGATTCAATGGCGAGTCAGCGAGGATCTAGAGCTAACCTTTAATCACTTTCATTTTGAATTGGGCCAAGACCGCACAACATCTCAGCTAATGATCCCTGAGTGGAAATATAATCCAGATTACTTAATTGGTGTAACACTTGATGACTCCGGAACGATTGTCACTGGAATGGACTTTACAAGTGGTGCAGGAGGCGCAGAAGGTAACTTAGAGTTTCCGTGGATCATAGGAGGTTATACAAAAGAAAAAGACACGTCAGATACCTACGATTTAGCATTTAAATATTCTGGAAACGTATTTGATTTAAAGGGAAAGTTTGGCAGAACAAAAGCAAGTGGAGGGCCTTCAGAGTCATGGAATGCAGCCTATAAAAGTGGTCAACCTGCCAGTCGAAGTGATTCAGGTAACAACGAAAATGCAGCATCATTTGCAGGCTGGCGTTTAGGAGAGCGCGTTGCTTTGTATGCCGATCCTGCTCTTTTGACTAACTTGCAGGCAGGAATTGCCGGCGATCCAGATCCAGGGTCAACAGGTTCTAGTTTTGTAGTGAGTGACTTACAAGAAGATTACGCTCAGCTAGACTTAGATTACCATATTAGTTATTCCATCATAGATACACTGCGCGTGGGTGTAAAACATCGAAAAGCATCACTGCATAGAGAAACGAATAATACTTTTTTTATAACGCAAGATGGCGCAAACAGAATTGCCAGCGGTGAATTAGACCCATTTAGCCAAGGTGCAATTGACGAAGTTGCTTATCAATGGATTGGCGGGATGCCCAATCTTGACGATGTTTTAAACCGTGAATCGGAGCAAAATATTGCAGGTGGTTTTGAAGTCAATACAATGCCGACCATAAATTGGGATCAATATCGCGATATTGTCACCAATGAGTATGTTAAATATACCCGTCGTGAACCCGATTTCGTTTTTGATATTGAAGAGAAAATTACCGCTGCCTATCTGCAAGCTGATTTTTCGTTCGGTGATTTTAGGGGGAATATAGGTGTACGTTATGTTGAAACGCAAACACAGATTATGTCATCGGATAAAATTAACTATTTCTTAGATGACATAGAAGATGCCACTGGTGAAGATATTTTAGGTAGCGCACGTTTAGTTGATATTGAAACAACCACAAAGCGTACAGTAAAAGATCAACGTTTTTTACCGAGTTTTAATCTTGTATGGGACGTCAGCGATTCATTCGTTATCCGTGCAGCGGCAGCCAAAACTATGTCTCGTGCCCCTTTTAATGATTTAGGCGCCCCAGAGCAACTTACCTTTATTTCACAAGAGTGGGCAGACGATAGGCTTGAATTTAGGAGTAACCCAGTTGATCAAGGTTGGAGTGGTTCAGGGGGGAATAAAGCGTTAAAACCATTCGAATCTGTTCAATTAGATTTATCTGCCGAGTATTACTATAGCAACGGCTCAGCTGTTGGTATTGCATTATTTAATAAAGATGTTGATAACTTTATTGTTCCTTTAATTATTACTTCAGAGCGACCATTTGACGGTTTTACCAACCCTAATACAGGGGTTGAAATTGTACCTGCTGGCAATATCACGGTCACGCCATTTACGACCACAGCAAATGGTACGAATGCGACTTCTCGTGGCGTTGAATTGTTTGCTCAACATGCATTTGATAATGGATTTGGCTTAAACGTTAATTACACGCTTAATGATACCAATCAAGCTGATATTAGTGTTGATGGTGAAAAGGTTGGCGAATCGGCTTTAGTAGGAAGTGCTGATAACCAATTTAATTTTTCGGCTTATTTCGAAAACGATACTTATAGCGTAAGAGCATCTTATAACCGTCGTGGAAAGATGGCATTAGGACTAGCCGATGGGCTAACAGTCTCTCAAGAACCATTTCAGCAAGTTGATTTAAATGCGTCGTACAGTGTGTTCGACAATTTAGTTTTTTCAGCATCTGTGATCAATTTAACGAAAGAAGAATCAAGAACATTCTATGGCGCTGATAGTGAAGCAAGGTTACGCAGCAGCAGTTATAGCGGCAGACGCTACTATGCTGGACTTACTTACCGATTTTAATATTCATAATGATGAATATTAAGCAGCTAAATCAACTCGCTAACTAAAAACCCTTAGCAAATAAAAATCAATAAATAACCTCAATATAGGCTAAATAGGGTTTGTTAGCGTGTCATCAACGTTGAGCAGATAAGGCAATATTATGAATACATTAAAGATGTTTAAACTGGCAAGCACATCACTTATTGCGGCAAGCTTACTAAGTGCATGTGGTGGTGGGGACAACGATCCAAAAATAGATAACATACCTGTGGTTCCCGAGTTTACAGTTGCAGAAGTCGCAGGTGCAATGATCAAGGGCGCGGTTAGCAATGCAAATGTATCAGTAACTGCACTTAATGGTAGTAACCTCACCATAGGGGCAGCTCACAGTACGGATCAAAATGGTGTTTTTTTGGTTGAACTAACCAGTGATGCTGGCTTTGGGATTAATACAATCGTTAAGCTTAACGTGGCCGCAACAGATAGTTCGGCCATGCAGTGTGATGCCCTTCGTTGTGGTGATACTGATTTTGCACAGACCACTAACGCAACTGCAATAGCAGGCACTGTGTTTTCAACATTAGGGCATCTTAAAGTACCTTTTGGCAATAAAGCCGATGGTGTTGAGGATATGACGTTACAAGTAAATGTATTAACAACTCTTGCAACACGATTAGTGGAGCAGCAAATTTCACAAGGTCGTAATGTATCGACACCTGCTTTGATGGCAATCGCACAAGCTGATATGTCTGCTTTACTGTTACGTGTGTTTGGGTGGCAAACTGGCAATACTAATGTATTTACAATGCCGGTTGTAGCCGCTGATAAATTAGAGAATTTTGTAAAGGGCGAAACATGTGAAGACAATGACAGCGGCGAACAAGTGTGCTCAACACAGTTTATAGATGAAGCAACGATTAAACTTTCACTTTTAAACGCATCATTTGCTCAGTTTTCTAGCGATGAAAGTTTAAAGTCAGTGATGGATGCAGCATACTCAAACTTAGGTAGTGCATTAGAAGGTAAAGCGGATACGTTAATGGCGCTTCGCCAACGTATTTTTGAAGCAATAAAAATACATCCTTTAACGAGCGAATTGGGGCTGACAGCTGAGTCTGTCGTTGATTTATCCTTAGCACTGTTTGATGAAGCCTCATCAAGTGGTCCACTTATAGAGGTCACCACGGCGAGTAACCTCGAAGGCGCAGTATTTTCTGCTCGAAACGCAATTAGTGATGCAGAAAGTGCAAGTAAGGCATTTGATTCGAATCTTGATACTAAATGGCTCGATCATAATGACTGGCTAGGTGCACCAAGTAAAGAGTCACCGTCTTGGATACAAGTTGATTTTGCTCAAGCACAAGCTGTTAACCGCGTTTTTATTACCAGCGCAAATGACGCACCAGAGCGAGATCCAGAAAACTTTACAGTACTGGGATCCAATGATGGCGGACAAACATGGATTACGTTAGCAACTATTATTGGGGCGTCGTTTGAACAACGCCTTTCTCGTCAGGAATTTGTATTCACTAATGGGCAAAAATACCTAAGCTATCGAATTAACATCACAAAAAATAAGAATAACGACACTCTAGTTCAACTCACGGATATTCAATTAGTGGGTCCGGTATTTACGACTCTTGATCACACTAATAGCGTCGCAGGTATTGCCAGTGCAAGTAACAGTATTGGGGACGCTGAAAATCAAGATAAGGCGTTCGATAATGACCCGACAACAAAATGGCTCGATCATAATGATTGGCAAGGTCCACCAACAGAAGAAAAACCATCATGGATCCAGATGGATTTTACAGAAGCTGTAGCGGTTGATCAGTTAGTACTTATTAGTGCGAATGACGCACCAGCGCGCGATCCTGAAAATTTTTCTATTTTAGCATCTAGCGATGATGGCGCTACTTGGCAAATACTAGCAAGTTGGGTCGGCGAATCTTTCGATGCACGAGGTGAGCGAAAAGCGTTCTCGTTTACAAACCAACTCGCTTTTACTAGCTATCGCTTGGAAGTGACTAAAAACAAAAATAATGATGGTTTATTACAAATTGCGGATATTGACTTAGTGGGTCTTGAAGTTCCTGGGCAAAACCATGCAACAGTTACTGGAGCGACTTACAGTGCTCGCTTTAGTATAAGTGATACTGAAGGCGCAGCCCAAGCTTTTGATAGTGACATAAACACTAAATGGCTCGATCATAACGATTGGAAAGGTGCCCCAACAGTACAAAATCCTGCCTGGTTGCAAGTGGCTCTGCCTCAAGCACACGCGGTTAATACGTTAAACATTACCAGTGCGGGTGACGCACCAGAACGAGATCCTGAGTCGTTCGAACTTCTGGCATCAAATGATGGAGAAAATTGGAGCAGCTTAGGTACTTGGGTTGGCGAAAGCTTTTCTGAGCGATCACAACAGCGTATTTTTGGTGTTGCAAATGCATTACCTTACACACATTATCGGTTAGCGATAAGTAAGAATGCTAATAATGATGGCTTAGTACAAATAGCAGAGGTAGGTATGGTTGGGCCAAACTATGCGTTTAAGGATTTAACAGCCAATCGAAGTACCGCATTTAGTGCTCGATTTAGCATTGGGGACGCAGAAAGCGCCGATAAAGCGTTTGATGGCGATACCAATACAAAATGGCTTGACCATAATGATTGGAAGGGCGCGCCATCAACCGAAAACCCGGCATGGATACAAATAGATTTTAGTGATCCACACGTTGTCAGTGGGCTTGCTATTACAAGCGCTAACGATGCGCCAGAGCGAGACCCTGAAAACTTTAGTTTATTAGGCTCTAACGATGGCGGTGAAAGTTGGACGCTGGTTTCTACTTGGGTAGGAGAAAGCTGGGACGAGCGTTTGCAAAGACGCTCATTTGATTTTAATAATGGCTTTGAGTTTTTGAGCTATCGCCTAAGTATTAGCAAAAACGCTAATAATGATGGACTACTACAAATTGCCGAAATAGAGTTACTTGGCTTAGATAAATAACCTGAACTCTGGATAATAAATCTATCAAAAGCCGCTGTTTTCAGCGCTAACTACGTTGAATTTACTTACAATAGGCCCGCTATTAATGCGTAAATTCGCCTTGTTTTGACTGAAAATTTCTGGCTAGAGAAAATTAATTTTGACAGACAAAAGATCAGAAACTAACGTTTTTGGTCTTTTTTTATTTTCAGCTTTTTATCGTGCTGCTGTATTAAGCCATCAAATTGATTAAGTATTACTATAGATTAATATTATTAAGGCAGGGGGTATCGGCAGGGGGGTTATTTTTAGCAACATATTTAATGCTTGAAGCTTTAAATAGCTTAAATAAAAACGGACGCTTAGAGCGTCCGTTTTTTAATTATTTTTTTTCTTCATCGGGTAACGTAACGTTTAGTTCAAGTACGGCTAAATCATCTTCGTTCTGATCGAACTGTACCTGTACTGCATCGCTACTTACGTTCACGTATTTACGGATCACATCTAAAATATCTTGTTTTAATTGTGGTAAGTAATCCGGCGTACCTCGTTGAGAACGCTCGTGCGCGACAATGATCTGCAATCGCTCTTTTGCTAATGACGCACTGTTTTTCTTTTCTGAGCGGAAGTAGTCAAGTAAAGACACGTTAACCTCCAAAAATCCGTTTAAATAAGCCTTTTTTCTCTACATCTAAGAAGCGAAAATCGACGGTTTCACCGAGTAAGCGATTAATGGCATCTGCATAAGCTTGCCCGGCGTCAGACTCACTATCGAGAATAACGGGTTGGCCTGAGTTAGATGCACTTAGTACCGCTTGTGATTCAGGGATCACACCTAATAAATCTATTGCTAAAATATCTTGCACGTCTTCAACCGACAGCATTTCTCCTTTAGCAACACGCTCAGGGTTGTAGCGTGTTAATAGTAAATGCTCTTTGATATTTTCTAGGCCTTCTTCAGCACGTTTTGATTTGCTGTGTAGAATACCTAAAATGCGGTCTGAATCTCGTACTGACGATACTTCTGGATTAGTTGTTACAATTGCTTCATCTGCAAAGTACATTGCCATCATTGCTCCAGCTTCGATACCCGCTGGTGAGTCACATACAATATAGTCAAAGTCTTCTTTGAGCTCATTTAAAACACGCTCTACACCTTCACGTGTTAGTGCATCTTTATCGCGTGTTTGCGAAGCGGGAAGTAAAAATAATTTATCCACTCGCTTGTCTTTAATCAGTGCTTGGTTAAGCTTTGCTTCACCGTTAATCACATTCACAAAATCATAAACCACACGGCGTTCACAACCCATAATTAAATCTAAGTTACGTAAACCAATATCAAAGTCGATAATAACTGTTTTATAGCCTTTTAACGCTAAGCCGGTGCCAATTGCAGCACTTGATGTTGTTTTACCAACACCGCCTTTACCCGAGGTAACGACAATTACTTTTGCCATGAGATTTATCCTTTAACCAAAGCTGAAATTTCTAATGAATCATTTTTTTGTTGTATTTGCACAGCATTTCCCCAGTGTTCACCTTGGAGTGAATCACTGATCCAGTAATTGCCATTTATAGAAACAAGTTCTGCTTCTAATCGTTGACAAAAAATATGTGCGTTTTTTAATCCTTTCGCGCCGGCAATCGCTCGTCCACGAAGGGTTCCATATATGTGTACATTGCCATCGGCGATTACTTCCGCACCATGACTTACCGCACCCAATACGATGAGGTCCCTGTCTTTTGCATATACTTGCTGACCAGAACGCACTGTACCGTTAATAATTTGTGCCGGTAAAATTACATTTTTTTCGACAATTGATGTATTAGGCTCCTGTTTAACAGGTTCACTCTTAACATCCTGTGAATAATTTAATACAGATAGGCCCGCTGCTTTAGCTTGTGCATGTTGCTCGTCGGAGCCATTGCACACACCAACAGCATTAAAACTCATACGTTCTATTAATGACTTTAAATGTACAAAATCAAGAGTACTGTTTTTTATCTCAATTAAATTGACAACGATAGGCGCACCCTCAAAAAATTTAGGGGCCTGGGCAATTTTGATATACAGTTGTTCTGCTAATAGGTTTATATCAGTACTATAAAGATGTAAAACTGATAACGTAAAAAGATTTCCTTTTAGCTCAAAAATTTGGTCTGACATACACGCTCAATTGAATTGTCTGATCAGAAAATAATTTTAGATAAACGCAGGCTGAATAGGGCCTTTATTGAAATTTATAATCTAATATTTCTAACTTATTATTACTCTCATGTTATAGTGTGCGGCATTGTTAAGCAAGAATTTATAGGGCCATAATGCTCACTGCAGTATATAAAAGTAAGAAAAAAGCGGATACCTTCTTATTTGTCGAAAAAAGAGATGATTTTAGCAAAGTACCGGAACCTTTAATGGCTACGTTCGGTCAACCTCATTATGTAATGATCATCAACTTAGCAAAGCGTGACCATTTAGGGGGTTCTGATTTAGAAGCAGTTAAAAGTGCATTAACTGAACAGGGCTATTATTTACAACTTCCCCCACCGGAACAAAATCTGTTAAGTGAACTACGAAAACAAAATGGAGCCGATAGTGATTAAAAAACTGGTAGTCGTATTATGTGGATTGTGCCTAAGCTCATCTGTAATGGCAAAAACACAAGCTGAATTTAAAGACTATATAACTAATTTAAAACAAGAAGCTATTGCAAAAGGCTATGAAGCCAAACTTATAGATGACGCGTTTGCAACAGCAACATACAAAGAAAAAGTAGTGTCAGCTGATAAAAATCAGCCTGAAGTCAAAGAAACACTAAAAACCTATTTACCTAAACGTGTACCGCAGTGGAAAATTGATCGTGCACGAAAGCTGTATGCTGAAAATAAAGACATACTTGAACAAGTTGCTAAAGAGTATGGTGTACAGGCACGTTTTATCGTGGCACTTTGGGGTCTTGAGAGTAACTTTGGTGCAATACAAGGCGGGCACAATGTAATTTCATCGCTTGTTACGCTTGCATTCGATGGTCGCCGAGAAGCGCTTTATAAACGCCAGCTATGGGCAGCACTCGATATTTTAAAATCAGGTCATATTACATTAGATAAATTTAAAGGCTCTTGGGCAGGTGCTATGGGGCAAACGCAATTTATGCCTACCTCATTTAATGCCTATGCGGTTGATTACAATAATGATGGCCGCAAAGATATTTGGACCACAAAAGAAGATGCGTTTGCTTCAATTGCTAATTATTTAAAGCAAGAAGGTTGGAACGATTCTCTTACATGGGGCCGCCAAGTTCAATTGCCTGACAATTTTGATAGTAAATATATTTTGGTGCGTGGCACAAAAACACGTAAACAATGGCTAGAATACTGGAATGATTCTGAGCGTTCATTAGCCGATTGGCAAGCCTTAGGTGTTCGCAGAGCGGATGGGCGCGACCTACCCAATGTTAATGTGCGTGCTGCACTTGTTATGCCTGATGACATTAATGGCCGCATGTATCTAGCCTACGATAATTACAAAGTGTTTATGCATTGGAATCGCTCTTATTACTTTGCAACCAGCGTAGGTTATTTATCAGATAAAATTGCTTACCCTAAAATTTAATTATTTAAATGCATGAATAAATAAAGTCGCAGTGGCGGCTTTATTCTTTTTTAAATATTTTATCTTTTAAGTCAATAACTTTACCAATTCCTGATCCAAGCTTCATCAGTTTATTAAGCTGCTCAGGCGTTAAGCGTTGTAGCTCGGATGACCATTTGGTCACGGTTTCAAGTAGGTTATGAATTTCGCCCATTTGCTTTTGAGCATAAATTTCGTCGTCATTGATAGCTTTGTCTAATAAATTGTCGCGCAGTAAAGTAAGTGTAGGCTCTATTTCTCGTTTTTTTCGCTCTTCAAATACACGATTGGCCATATCCCAAATATCACCCGCCGGGGCGTAGTATTCTTTTCGATCGCCTGGAATATGCTGTACTCTAATTAGCTGCCACGATTGTAATTCTTTAATACCCATACTCACATTCCCACGCGAAATACTTAATGCGTCGGCAATTTCATTGGCTGTCATTGGGTTTTTAGTGATAATCAGCAAGCCACACATTTGCCCGATTGTGCGATTGAACCCCCAGCGGCTGCCCATTTCACCACAATGCATTACAAAGGCAAAATTCTTTTCGGATAAACTCATAGCTTATTAACTTTCAATAATTTCAGAAACTAAATGCTAGCACGCTGATTTTGGATAGCAAGATCTTAGCGTCCCTTAAATACATTATTTATTACTAAAGTTTGATTTAGATTAACGTGTATCGCTGTAGGTTAAGTTATGTTGTAAAAAAGTGACGAATACATGTTTTTTACTATTTCTTACACAGGATGGAATGATTATGAAAGCTGCAATAAATAATGAATTTAAAGGTAAATTAGAAATCACAGATTTGCCTATTCCTGAGGTGGGTGTTAATGATGTACTCGTAAAAATAGCAGCCTGCGGTGTTTGTCATACAGATTTACACGCGTGTCATGGTGATTGGCCCGTTAAACCAAAAATGCCATTAGTACCAGGCCATGAAGGTGTTGGGGTTATTGAAAAACTAGGCTGTAATATAAAGCACCTTAAAGTTGGGGATAGAGTTGGTATTCCTTGGTTATACAGTGCTTGTGGGCACTGTGAATTTTGTCTCGATGGTAAAGAAACACTCTGCTTATCGCAGCATAATACTGGTTACTCTATTGATGGCAGCTATGCAGAATATTGTTTAGCGCACGGAGACTACGTTATAAAAATACCCGATGAACTTGGGTTTTCTGAAGCTGCACCGCTATTTTGCGCAGGCGTTACAACGTATAAAGCATTAAAAGTATCAGATGCGAAACCAGGCCAATGGGTTGCTATTGTTGGTGTGGGCGGGCTTGGGCACTTAGCTGTGCAATATGCCAAAGCGATGGGCTTTAACGTTATAGCCGTTGATACCGGGAAAGAAAAGCTCGCGCTCGCTAAAGAACTCGGTGCCGATATAACACTCGATTTTAAAGAGGTGGTTCCGAGCGACGCTATCTTTGAGCAAGTAGGTGGCGCGCACGGCGTTGTGTGTACTGCGGTATCAAAAGCGGGGTTTGAACAAGCTTATAAGAGTGTACGCCGTGGCGGTAAATGTGTATTAGTGGGGTTACCTCCAGAGGATATGCCGTTGCCTATTTTTGATACAGTGCTTAATGGAGTCTCGGTAGTTGGCTCTATTGTTGGTACTCGTAAAGATTTACAAGAATGTTTAGAGTTTGCTGCACAGGGCAAAGTTAAAGCAATTATTGAAGAAAAACGCTTAGAGGATATTAATGAAATTTTTGACGATATGATCAAAGGTGAAATTAATGGTCGCATAGTAGTTACGATTTAATATTAGACCCCATATATAAGCAGATTGGTATAAGTGTTTTTACATACAAAAAAGCACGGTGTCTGAATTAGCATACCGTGCTTTTTAATTGTTTAAACTATTAAAGTGTATAACTAAAGCTTAGCTTCGCATTGCGCTCTTCCCCTGGCATACCACCTAGAAACATTGCTTTTGAATAATACTTTTTATTAAACAAGTTATTTAGGTTTAATTGTATATGCCATTTGTCTGTAGTGTACGAAACAGCGGTATCGTAAAGCGTGTAACTTGGTACATAACCATCAGGAATACCAAATGATGTTGAGTTAGTGCTACGCTGTGCAACATATGACACACCGCCGCTAATATTTATCGCTTGAGGTAAGTCAAACATATTCGCGTAGTAAGTCACCCATGTACTTGCTGTTACATACGGTACGCCTTTTTGACGCGTATCGTAGCTGCTACTATTTGGATTCTTTTTGTCGCGGGCATCTTGGTAAACACTGTTTAAGTTGATTTTCCACTTATAGTTTAAGTACGCGTTTAAATCAAGCTCAATACCTTTGGTCTCTTCTTTACCGTCAAAAAAGTTTTCGCTGACATTCGGGGCTGATACGCCAGCTTCATACAGTGGGTTACTGTATTGTAGGTTTGTACGAGCGCTTTCAAATATAACAACTGAGGCAAGTAATTGATCATCAAATGCCTTGAAACGAACCCCTAAATCATTACTTAATGATTCAGAATCTTTTCGGTCGGCTTCGTTACCTGTCACTGTGCCTAAAACACTATAAGCCGTCCGGCCTTTCGAGTGGTTGACAAAAATAGATAGGTCTTCATTAGGTTGATATGTTGCGCCTAAGTTATACGTCAAACCTCCGTCAGAGGTATTCGCTTTAGGCTTAGGTGCTGCAAGGCTCTGTCTATAACGCGCATCAACGCCAAGGTGTTCATAGCTTTGTTTAATTTGGTTATAAGCCGCCCCTATACGCGTAGTAAATTGATCATTTATATACGCTACATGTTGAATACCTAAGCCCCATGCTTGTACTTTTTTATTGTAATTACTTGTTTTAAGTGGATCGTAATCTTCAAAGTTACCTGTTGGCCAGTTTGGGTTTCTAATATCAAAAATGTACGGAAGCTTACCCTGGTAACTAATTGCTTTGTTTTTATCTCTAATAATATAGTCTTTATCGTAAATTGAATATTGCTCAAAGCGGATATCACGATCTTCATAATTTGCGTTTAAAAGTAGCTCATTGTCTACGCCGCCCAACATAAAGTCATAGCGTAAATCAGCAAAATATTGCCACGACTTTTCATCCGCTTCAACTTGACGATATTCTTGTCGGCGAGCTGCAAAAGGGTAAAGTACATCGTCAACCACTAATGGCGCTCTTGGATCTTGATTAATTACCCCTCTACGATCCCAATATACATAGTTATAAGCACCTGTTTGGCGTGCAAAACTTGATGTGTAATTGCGATATTGTAGCTGCTGATTTAAAAACAAATCGTCGGTAATGTAATAGTTATGCGTTAATTTAAAACGTAGTTCTTCACCTTCGTTATCTTTAGCCATCGGTGAAATAATACCGTTTGTGCCAAAGCTATAAGGCGTTAAGCCATCTGATGCGGATAATGAACTTGCTAATTGGTCGCGTTGTGATTCATTGAGTTGTAAACCTGCTGATGTGGCATCATTTACTAAATCGGCACCAGTTACTTCTCCTGCTGTTAAACCATTTACCGACGCAGAGTTGAATATACGAATAGGGTGACCGATAGAGTCAACCGCAATCGCATCTTTAATGTACGCAGCTGAAAGCATGATGTTTTGCTTATCACTAAATACATATTTTAATGACGTAAAAATTTCATCACGGTTTTCTTTTAAATCACGAAAGCCATTGCTTGATGCTGTTTTAGCCAACACACGGTACGCTAAATCATCGGTAATCGCATTTGTGCTATCAACAGACAGTGCATAACTATCCCACTGACCAAGCTCGACAGCCACTTTGTGCTTTTCGTTAAACTCAGGTTTTTTTTCTATTAAATTAATGACGCCACCGGCACTGCCCATACCGTATAAACCCGTTGCAGGGCCTTTTAATATTTCGACAGAGTCCACATTGGTCAACGAACGCGTAGGGTTAAATGTGTTGCCAAGTCCTGCACCACCATACATGCCATCGTAGGTGTAGTTAGCGCCTAAACCACGAACGATTAAATTATCACCAATGCCGTAGTTGTTTCCAGCTTGTGTTAAGCCACTTACGTTTCTAACTAAATCTTGTAAATTATCAACGCCTTGGGATTCAATGAGTTCTCGGTCAATAATCACAACCGGTGCTGGCGTTTCCATTAACGACATGTCAGATTTAGTCGCAAGTCCTGAACTCATAACCACGCGGTTTTGTTTTTCGTATACGCTTATACGTTCAATGTCTTCTTCCGCTGTGGTAACTGCAATAGCTGCCTGTGCATTTAAGCATGCAAGAGTAAGTAGTGAGTATTTAAATTTTTTCATGGGGTGATAATTATTCGCATTTAACAAATTTGCGCGAATGATAATGGTTATTATTTTTAAAGTGAATAAAAAGTTCAATTATTTTTCTAAAATAGAACTGTTTGATTGATATTTGAGCTTTAAACGCTTTTTAAGCAACTTTAATTTAAACTAGTTAACATTTAGTTCAAGTTGAGATGTATATAAGGGAGTAAACACGCTGGCTTTAAAAATAATAAAGGCGTGCACTGAGAGTACACCGCCTTTATTTCATTATTTATTTTCTTTATAAATAATGCCTGCTTTCATTACAAAAGGAATTTGCTCTAATAAGGCGATGTTTTTTAATGGGTTGCCTTTTACAGCAATTAAATCTGCGGCAAAGCCTGTTTTAATTTGTCCTAACTGATCATCCATTTTTAATAGTTTCGCGCTATTAATCGTTGATGCTTGGATTGCCTGCAGCTCTGTCATACCAAATTCAACCATGCGGCTAAACTGTTTTGCATTATCTCCATGCGGGTAAATCGCAGCATCGGTACCGAATACCATTTTCACACCCGCTTTAACCGCACGGCTAAAGCTATCGCGTTGTTTTTTAGATACTTGGCGTTCTTTATCGAGGTTTTCTTCGTCAACGCCGTTTTGCTCACCAAAGCTCAGCGTGTATTCGGTATTGTAAATGTCCATAGAGAGCCAAGTACCGTGCTTTTTTGCAAGCGCTATTGCTTCGTCGTCTAAAAAGCTGGCGTGTTCAACACTATCAACGCCTGCTTTAATAGCCGTTTTTATTCCGCTTGTTCCGTGTGCATGCGCAGCTACGGGTAAATCTCGCATGTGAGCTTCATCGACAATGGCTTTCATTTCTTCAAAAGAATATTGCTGTACGCCTACTTTAGTGCCTTTTGAAAACACACCACCCGTGGCACAAAACTTAATCGCATTTGCACCATACTTTATGTTCTCACGCACTTTTATACGTGCAGCCCAAGGGCCATCTGCTACACCGGTTGATGTATATTTAAGTTCTGGTGGTAGGCGGTTGTTATCACAATGCCCACCTGTAATGCCCAGTGCTGGTCCTGCAGCCCAAATGCGTGGGCCAACAATATCACCTGCATTTATGCCATCACGTACTGCTATTACACTATAACCTTCAGCTCCAACATTACGCACCGATGTAAATCCGGCTTCGAGTGTTTTTTTTGCAAAATGAGCGGCCTTAATCGCCATACGTGGCACTGACTGCCCTAAACGTTCACTGCGAGGAACCGTAGGATCGCTTGTTAAATGCACATGCATATCCATTAAACCTGGAAGCAGCGTTAGCGCTGGTAAATCAATTAACTTATCTGTTTTGGTGAGCGTTGGTTTTTTATTGCGTTCTATGGATATGATCATGCCATTATCAATGGTAATTAATGGCGATTGTATTAACGTACCGTTTTCTACATCTAGCATGGCTTTTGCCGATACATAAGTTACGGCGTGCACATTTAAACTCGTTAAACACAATAATGTGATAGAAGCTGACAGCAGGTGTTTTTTCATTTTATTCTTCTTATAGAGAAAGTAGGAACTTCCTTGACTGTACCAAGCTTAATTAAAAGAGCAAATAAATAGCGATGAACGTAATCTGTCGTAATTTCTTTATTTAGTCACTATTAATGCTCATAATCAGCGGGTAAATTTTAAAAGGATTATCATGAAATTAATTAAATTAGCTTTAGTAGCCAGCGGTGTAATGTTTACATTAAGTGGCTGCATTAATACAGAGCTTAACGCAAGTGCTAGCAACAGTACTGAGCCAACCACAACAAACGATCCAGCAAGTATTATTTCAGAACTTTCTGCCCAGCAACAACTTGATGTGCTTGTTGCACAATATTACGATGAGTCTCTTACATTTAGCCCAATCAGCGCAACCTATAATGGTCGTAGTGAATTTAACGATAAATTTACGGCTGAAATCTCACAACACAATCGTGATAAAAAAGCGGCTTTTTATAAAAAATATCAACAACGATTAGCATATATTGATCAAACTCAGCTAAGCGGGCAAGCATTATTAAGTTACGAAATACTAAATCGTGATTTAGCATTGAAGCTAGAAGGTATGAAATTCCCTGATTATTTATTGCCTATTAATCAAATGTCGGGCGCACATAATACCTATGCGGGCTTTGGCTCAGGGCAAAGTGCACAGCCATTTAAAACGCTAGATGACTATCGTCATTTTCTAACCCGTAGCGATGGTTTTATTAAGTGGCTAGCAAGTGTTGAGAAATCAATGGCTCAAGGCATTGAGTTAGGGGTGGTGTTGCCTAAACCTCTTGCACAAAAACTTGCCCCGCAGTTTAAAGCGCATGTTGTGAAAAAAGCCGAGGATTCGTTATTTTGGGGGCCAATTAAAAACCTACCAGAATCGTTCAGCGCACAGCAAAAAGAAGACATTACCGCACAATATCGTGAGCTAATTATGCAGCGTTTAGTACCTGCCTACAACAACATGAGTGAGTTTTTAGTTGAGCAATATATTCCTAATAGCCGAGAAACAGTAGGCTATAGCGATTTACCAAATGGTAAGGCATGGTACGAATACAAAATTAAAAAAAATACCACACTGAGCTTATCCGCTGACGAAATCCATGAAATTGGTTTGAGTGAAGTGTCACGTATTTTAAGTGAAATGAAAAAAGTAAAAGAGACAGTCGGTTTTAAAGATGACTTAGCTGCATTTTTTATTCACTTACGAGATTCAGATGAGTTTTACTTTGATACAGCGGATGAACTTGTTGCAGCGTACGAAAACGTTAAGAAAAAGATAGATGCACGTGTACCTTTATTATTCAATGTCGCCCCAAAAGCACCTTATGTAGTGAAGCCGGTTGAAGCATACCGAGCACAGTCGGCTGCAGGGGCATCTTACTCATCTCCCGCACCAGATGGCTCTCGTCCAGGTATTTTTTATATCAATACCTTTAACTTAAAAGCACAGCCTAAATTTTTACTCGAAACTTTATCGATTCATGAAGCTGCCCCAGGACACCACTTTCAAATTGCGCTACAGCAAGAAATAGAAGGTTTACCTAATTTTAGAAAATTTGGTGGTTACACCGTATTTGCTGAAGGCTGGGCTCTGTACGCTGAAAGTCTTGGTAAAGAGCTTGGTTTATTTACCGACCCTTATATGTGGTATGGCCGTTTATCTGATGAGCAATTACGTGCTATGCGTTTAGTGCTTGATACCGGTTTTCATGCAAAAGGGTGGACGCGTCAGCAGGGGATTGACTACATGCTTGCTAATTCGTCTATGGCAAAAAGCGACGTCGTTGCTGAAGTGGAACGTTATATCGCATGGCCTGGGCAAGCACTTTCTTATAAGTTAGGGCAGTTTAAAATTCAAGGTCTGCGTGAATACTGTAAAAAAGAGCTCGGTGATCAGTTTGATATTAAAGCGTTTCATACACAAATATTAATCGATGGGGCATTGCCGATGCCAATTTTAGAAGAAAAAATTAAGCGTTGGGTTAAATACCAACGCTAATTTGTAGCGCAAAGACAGTATTTTTAAAGGGTATTGGCTTTGCGCCATTTGCAGCAATACGTTAGAATGCGCGCTCTTTAGGGGGCGCGAGTAAATTATGTTTGATCAACAATTAGCAAATACACAATTTTGGCTTAAAAAAAGCTTAAGAGACATGAGCCAAAACGAATGGGAAGCCATTTGTGATGGGTGCGGTAAATGTTGTTTAAATACCTTTATTGATAGTGAAGATGAAGACGAATTTACTGCAACCGATCAACTACGTGAAGGCGAGCAATTAATATTTACTAATATTGTGTGCCAGTACCTGGATAACAACACGTGTGGTTGTAGCGAGTACGAAAACCGCCAAACCCTTGTACCTTCTTGTGTAAAACTTACCAAAGAAAACCTAAAAGACATTTTCTTTATGCCTCAAAGCTGTAGTTACCGACGCTTACACGAAGGTCGCGGCTTGGCTTCTTGGCATCCGCTATTAAACAGTGGTGATAAAACGAAGATGCATCAATTAGGTATTTCTGTAAAAGATAAAACAGTAAAAGATTGCGACGTAAAACTCGATGATTTTGATTTATACATTGCAGAGTGGCCTACAAAGGACGCTGATTAATGAGCAAACAACAAGCTGTAATTGGTTTAATTAATCCAAAAAGCCCGACTAATGTTGGTGGTGTACTTCGTGCTGCAGGGTGTTACAACGCGAGCCAAGTTTTTTTTACAGGTAATCGCTATTTAAACGCTAAAAAATTTCATACCGATACAAAAAATGTGGTTGAGCGTATCCCTTTAACTGAAACGGATAGTTTAGAAAAAGTGAAGCCAAAGGGTGCAACAGTTGTTGTTATTGAGCTAATTGAAGGTGCTACACCGCTGCCTGAGTTTGTGCATCCTGAAAACGCATTTTATGTATTTGGCCCTGAAGATGGCTCTATCCCCAAAGAGGTTTTAAAGTGGTGCGATGAAGTGGTTTATATTCCGACTATCGGCTGTATGAACTTAGCTGCTACCTGCAATGTTGTTTTATATGATCGATTAGCTAAATTAGGTGGCGTTGAAAGTAGCGACACAACTATTATTAGCTCCCGTGATACCAATAACAAAATGAAATGGCAAAAAAAGTAGGGCGTATTAGCTCTTGCCCTCCGTTTCTGTTAAATACAAAGGCTAAGTCTGTTTATCTTTCGAGGTTAAACATGCGCTGCCCTTTGGGTTTTTTCTAGGTACGATTAACTCTTTGTTGCCTAAATGGATGTAGGTAAGGGGCGTGAGCAGGACGCGGAAGCTTTGCTCGGCTTTTAATTATTATTACAGGGATGTCAGTCATTAGAGTAACGCAGGCGCAGTTAGTGAGCCGACTAGATTACAAACCTCGCGCCGCGATTAAATCGCCCCTAGATTGAACAAATTTCAATCCACAAAGGTCAACACGGTCTAGTAATTATATGAAATATTTTGGCTAGTCAAGCACAAGGCTTGCCTTAACTATTATTTGACTGATGAAAGCCTTGATTTCTTCAGTTTTGAAAATATAACCTAGCACATTCCTGCAAAAATTTTATTTCGATCTACACTAAAAACGTCGCTTTATATTAGGGCCTGTTGACCTTTTAGGTAAAGCAGTGCTTATTTGGTGTGGTTATACCAACCTGCATAAATTTTTGAACAATTTAACGAATTAAATTGCACTATAACGTCGTTAAAAGTTTTTTATTTAGAACAACTAGATACAAAAACTTTTGCCTAGTTCTAGCGTAATTTTTCTTAACGTTAAATAGACCCCATATATAAGCAGGTTGGTATTACTTCCCATAAATAGGCGATAACGCAGTATTAATGGCAAACATGTGCTGCCCTTTGGGTTCTATCTATAGGCTATTTACTCTTTGTTGCTTATATGAATGTAGGTGAAAGATGTGAGTAGGACGCGGAAGTTTTGCTCGGGCTTACAGTGATATAAGCCATAAGAGTGACGCAGGAACGATTATGGAGCCCACAGGGCTAGAAACCTTGCGCCGTGGTTAGTAGCCCTTAGATAGAACAAATTTCAATCCTGACAGGCCAATAGGCCCTAGGATTTATATGCACTACTTAGCTTTTGTTTTTTTATTAATTAGCTTTAATAGCTACGCGGATCTGTCGATCAATTATTATCATGATAACACTAAGCGTGTTTTAGCTGGTTATAACCATAAATCGGGTTTACTGTTTGAGGCTAAAAACGCCGAGAAAATAATTCATATTGCTACCGTGGAGTGGCCTCCTTACATTGGCGATCATTTATGTAATAAGGGCTGGGTTTATCAATTTGCAGTCGCATTGTTAAACAGTAAAGGCTACAGCGTTTATATTGAGTTTTTACCTTGGGCACGCGCGGTACGAAATGTTGAGCTGGGTAAAGCGGACATACTTATGCCCGAATACTTTATTGAAGATACAGCGCCTTCTGATTATGTGCAGGGCAAAACACGCCGTGAATTACTGGGTTTATCAAATTCATTTAAAGGCGGTGAAATTGCTTTTTTAAAACGCAAAGGTGAACCTGACAGGTTCTCAGGTAATTTAAAATCAGTTAAAGGTCAAAAAATAGGGGTTGTGCGCGGTTATCAAAATACCCCCGAGTTTGATGCCATGATGGACAATAATGAATTTCAAATTATTAGCGCAGTTGATGATTTACAGCTGGTACAATTGCTTGCTGCTAAACGTGTTGACTTAATTATAGGTGATCCGACTGTGCTCAAGTTCTCTGTAGAATACTCCTCGTTAACCCCCACTGAAAAAAAGTTCTTGTTAAGCTCGCTAGCGCAAGAAACTATATCGCTGCAATATAACCCACTTTATTTTGCAATCAGTAAATTGACTCCTGATTGGCTGCTGATTTTGGATAATATTAATACCAGTTTGTATCAGTTTCATAATAGCGGCGAAACAGAACGTTTAATCAATTTCTTGAGTAATGAATGCCAATCTTGATCTTATACCAAACTGTATAAACCTTTGATCAATTTAACGAATTAAATTGCACTATAACGTCGTTAAAAATTTTTATTTAGAACAACTAGGGCGTGTTGACCTTTCGTGATTGATTTTGCAGCATAAATGCCAAACATGCGCTGCCCTTTGGGTTCTTTCTAGGGGCGATTAACTCTTTGTTGCTTACATGGATGTAGGTAAGGGGCGTGAGCAGGACGCGGAAGCTTTGCTCGGTTTTGACTTAGCCCACTAGGTTACAAACCTCGCGCCGCGATTAAATCGCCCCTAGATTGAACAAATTTCAATCCACAAAGGTCAACACGCCCTAGATACAAAAATTTTTGCCTAGTTCTAGCGTAATTTTCTTAACGTTAAATAGACCCCATATATAAGCAGGTTGGAATTAAAATCCATACATAATTGGAACGTTCTTTTTTAGTTTGTGTGTAATTCGCTGATAAACATGTAAAATCGTTTTCAACTTGTTAATGGAGTGAAAACAACGTGAGTGAACTAAATACAAATCAACCATTCGCGGTCAATGAACAGCCAAATAAAAATTACCTGTTTCCACTGACTGCGATGACAACCCTCTTTTTTTTATGGGGGTTTATAACTGTTTTAAACGATGTACTAATACCACGCCTAAAGGGGGTATTTGACCTAAGCTACTTTGAAGCAATGTTAATTCAATTCTGCTTTTTTGGGGCTTACTTTATTGTCTCTATTCCGGCAGGGATGTTAGTTAAACAACTAGGTTACAAAAAAGGTATTTTAACAGGGCTCGTCGTTGCGTCTATAGGGTGTTTATTATTTTACCCTGCTGTAGTGGTGCATGAATATTGGATCTTTTTAAGCGCTTTATTTGTTCTCGCTTCTGGTATTACTGTCTTGCAAGTTTCAGCTAACCCTTATGTAGCTGCCTTAGGTCCTGAAAAGACAGCCTCATCACGCCTTAATTTAGCACAAGCATTAAATTCATTAGGCACAACCGTAGGGCCTTATGTTGGTGGCTTATTGTTTTTCGGTACAGCCGGCACACTTGCGGCTTCTGCAGCTACAGCTGAATCGGTAAAAGTACCTTATTTGATGCTAGCGGCTGCACTCCTTATTATTGCTATTGTATTTGCATTTATTAAACTTCCTGAAATAGAATCGCACAAAGGAGAAAATAATCAGCAAGATCAAACGCGCTCTTTGGCGCAAGCACCGCATTTAAAAATGGGGGTTATTGCTCTTTTTTGTTATGTAGGTGGTGAGGTAGCAATAGGTAGTTTTTTAGTTAATTATTTTGGTGAGGCTCATATCGCAGGACTTGAAGAACATGCAGCCGCTACTTTGATTAGCTATTACTGGGGAGGCGCTATGGTTGGCCGTTTTATAGGCTCAGCTTTACTACAAAAAATAGCCCCCTCTAAAGCAATAGCATTTAATGCCTGCTGCGTTATTGCATTATTATTAATCACTATTTTTACCCAAGGCGATGTTGCTTTATATTCCGTACTTGCGATTGGCTTATTTAATTCGATCATGTTTCCGACTATTTTTTCTGTTGCTATTGAAAGACTTGGGCCGCTCACGAGTAAAGGTTCGGGTTGGTTATGTTTAGCGATTGTAGGGGGGGCACTCGTACCATTAGCTCAAGCTTTAATTGCAGATACGATAAGTATACAAGATAGCTTTTTTATACCCATGATCTGCTATGTATTTATTGCTTGGTACGGATTTAACGTCGTACGTCTAGCTAAAAAGTGGTAAACGCCGACTTTTTATAAGTGACTGAATACGTATTCAGTCACTTATAAAACAACATTTTTTTGGAACGCTCCAATGGGCGCGTGTAAAACTAATCATATTTCTAACCTGCAGGTTTTCTAATACTTGCTTTAAGCCTTTATTCTTATTTTTAATCAATTACCCATTTATAAGCTTCAAGAGCTAAGATGTTTTGCTAAATCTTGCTAAAATGTAAATGCTTATAAAGATAAAAATAAATAAGGGCGTTTATGTTCAACTCATTGAAATTTACAAGTAAGGTTACGATTGCAGCATCGCTAGTGTTAGTGCTCGTTCTTGGTCTTTTTACTATTAATAATTATGTATCGATGCGCAATGAAACACAGCAACAGTTAGCGCTCGTTTTACAGCAAAATTCAGAATCTGTTTCACAAAATATAGCGAGCTGGCTCAATGCTAAACTTGCAATTGTCGCCTCTGTCGCAAAAACGTATAAAGTTGGCGATTCTAAGTCACTTACCTTATCTCAGCTTAATACAGCAGAATTAGCCGGTAGTTTTAAAAACACGTATATTGGTAAATCCAGTGGTGTGTTTATTTTAAATGATGAAACGGTTATTTTACCCCCCGACTTTGATGCAACAACACGGCCTTGGTATAAGTTAGTAGAGAATAAATCAAATACGGCTTTTACCACTCCTTATATCGACGTAACTACCAATGAGTTAACCATTTCAGCCGTTGTACCTATACAAGATAACGGTCAATTTAGCGGTGTTGCGGGTGCTGATATTGATATGCAAACCGTTTCTAAAATTATTGCTGATATTGACTTTTTAGGTTTGGGGTATGGCTTTTTACTTGATGAAAACGCGCAGGTCCTTAGCCACCCAGATAGCGCACTTAATTTAAAAAATACGACTGAATTATTCGGTATGGCTACGCCTTTGCAAAGCACATTTACAGAGTATGAGGTTAAAGGCCAAACTAAATTAATCTCATTTACTAAGATACGCGGTATTGAGAACGTTGACTGGTACTTAGGTGTGGTTATAGATAAAGATAAAGCATTCGAAAGTGTATCAAGCTTTGGAAAAATGGCGGCTTTATATATGGTCATCGGTATTGCCGTTATTGTGATTTTAATGCAAATGCTGTTACGTTATTTAATGCAACCGATGAATCGATTAAACGATGCCATTAAAGATATAGCGCAAGGCGAAGGCGATTTAACACGCCGTTTGGTCGTCGAAAATGATGATGAATTTGGCGAGCTAAGTCACTTTTTCAACATATTTATTGAAAAAATTCAGCACTCTATTGAGCAAGTAAAACACACAACAGCACTATTAGAGGAGGCAGTAACAAGCCTGGTTTCGCAAACTCACTCGTCGCTATCAATGTTTGATGATCAAAGCAAACGTACTAATAATGTAGCGGCAGCTATTAACCAATTTTCAGCTACTGCGTTGGATATATCTCATAATGCGAGCAATGCCTCACAGTTAGCAAAAGATGCAAATCAACATTCCACGCAGAGCCAGGAAACATTAAATAATAATGTAGCAAGTATTCATCAGTTATCTGCCAATATAGAGGAAGCACAGCAAACGATTAATAGCTTAAATGCTCATACTGCAAGTATTGGTCAAGTCCTCGAAGTTATTAAAGGGGTCAGTGAGCAAACTAATTTACTGGCACTCAATGCTGCAATTGAGGCGGCTCGAGCCGGCGACGCTGGTAGAGGGTTTGCAGTCGTTGCGGATGAAGTAAGGCAACTCGCGTACAGAACTCAGCAATCTACTCAAGAAATTGAAGACACCGTTGGTCAGTTGCAAAAGGGCTCAAATTTAGCTGTTGAACTGATGAAAACCAGTTTAGAGGATAGCGAAAAAAGTGTTCAACAAGCGGATGCTGTTGGCGATGTAATGTCACAAATTATTGAAGCGATAAAACAAATTAATAATGCCAACCATACCGTTGCTAATGCAACAGATGAACAAAATCAGGTTGTTAAAATATTAGATACTGATATTCGCACTATCAGCGAACTTTCTGAGCAAGGTATTGCCAATCTAAATAATACACTTAATGAATGCACTAAGCTTAAGCAACAGTTTAGTAATTTAGACAGTATGGTTAAAAAATTTAAAGTATAGGTAATGCATAAAACATGGTAAATAAACAAAATTGGCTCAATGTAATAAACATCGACAGTGTTTATAGTTCAGATAAGCAACGCCAAGCGTTTTCTTTATTTACTATGATAGGCATTGCAATCGTGGTGATCACGCTGCTGGTGTTTTTAAATTATAGCGTTTATTCACCAATACTAACTGTTGCTTTGGTGATAGTGAACTTTACAATTGTAAGTTGTGCAATTTACTTTATAAAAACAGGTAAACTCGAAATTGTCGCATTGATCAGTATGATCATTGTATTCATTATGTGTGTTGCGCTTACTTATACTGGTGGAAAAGAAAACACTGCTCTGTATTGGCTAATGTTTTACCCTGTGGTTACATTCGCGAGTTTAGGTGTGCGGTTTGGTTGTTGGTTGGGCCTAAGTTTACTACTTTGCTGTATTGCGCTTTTATATGGTCCCAATTTTGGCCAAGTTAGTTATGGTGATGTAGAAAAAACCCGTTTTATAGCTTCTTTTTCCCTTGTTTTTTTATTTTCGTTTATTGGTGAGTACTTTAGGCATAAAAGTCATTTGGCTATTGCTGATATTACGCTTGAACAAAAGCAAGACGCTTATACCGATCCCCTAACAGGTGTTGCTAATAGGCGTTTTATAACCTCGCATTTTTTAAAGCTTGCACAAACTCGACCTGAGCAATATTTGCCCTTCTCAATTTTATTAATCGATTTAGATAATTTTAAATCCTTGAACGATACACATGGTCATGACTTTGGTGATACCGTTTTGATTGAATTTACTAAATTACTTGAATCACAGTTTTCAACGTCTGCTTTAAAATCTCGCTACGGTGGGGAAGAGTTTGTGGTCATTTTACCAAAACTCAAATCGGCTGAAGCAACTTTATTAGCCGATGACTTTCGTGAATGTGTGGCAAAGTATTTAATGATTACTAACGACAATAAAAAAGTGACTATCACCTGTAGCATTGGCGTTGCACAAGTAAATGAAGTTGAAGGCTATAGCAATGGCTTAAAAGAAGCGGATGAATTTTTGTATAGGGCTAAAGCGCTTGGGCGAAATAAAGTGATATCTATTAATAACTAACCTGAACTCTGAATAATAAATCCATCTCGAGCAGCTGTTTTCAGCGCTAACTGCGTTGAATTTACTTGCAATAGGCCCGCTATTGACGCGTAAGTTCGCCTTGTTTTCACTGAAAATCTTTGGCTAGAGAAAATAAATTTAAATATCACAATGATTCAATACGTTAGTAAATCTCTTACCAGATCTCAGGTTAACTAAATATAAGTTTTAATTAACCTCTTGTTAAATCGGGTAAGTCCCAATTATAAAGCGTTATACGGCCAGTTATATAAGGTAAAACGATGTCAAACAGTAAGCTTATTTATGTTCATGATCCTATGTGTAGCTGGTGTTGGGGCTACGCACCTACTTGGCTTAAGTTAAAGGCACAGCTTGAAGATAACATAGTTGTTGAATATAAGGTCGGCGGTTTAGCGCCGGATAATCAACAGCCTATGCCTCAAAATATGAAAGATATGCTTGAAAGTACGTGGTACAAAATTTCGGCTCAGCTGGGAACAACATTTAATCATGATTTTTGGCGCAATTGCCAACCAAGGCGTTCAACGTATCCAGCATGTAGAGCCGCACTTATTGCGCGTAAATCTGGTAAAGAGGTTGAAATGGTTGCAGCAATCCAACATGCATATTACTTAAATGCGCAAAATCCGTCTGATGAATGCACATTAATAGACTTAGCCCAGCAAATAGGCTTAAACAAAGCGCAGTTCGCTGAGCAGCTAACATCATCTGCTGTTAATACTGAACTAACACAAGAGCTGGCTCTGGTCCGTACACTTCCTATTCATGGGTTTCCTTCTCTTGTACTTATTCATAAAAATAAAGCACACCCAATAGAAATAAGTTACACCGATTGGCAGCTTTCTCTCGCTGAGATTAATTCTATTTTAAATTAAAACACATAAATTAAAGGGTGTTTGATTAATTAATATCCTTTTTTTTGTCAAATCCCCTTTGTAAGTCTTTATTGTTACCACTGTCATAAAATCGACTTTTTTACGCAACATCCTTGTCATGTTTTATCTATAAACTCCTGCTCATTGAAATTCTAAAGTCATAAATTATTTATATTACAAAGTTTATGACCTTAAAAAACAAACTAGCAAATCCGCTAATTAACGAGTAAAGGTGTATGCGATGAAAGGCGTTAAACCATTAATCTTAGCTGGTATTGTGGCCGCAAGTGCAGCAGTACACGCAAACGATTTAGATAAGGTTATTGATAAAAGCAGTGAAATTAATAAATCAGCTGCGCAATCACAAACAAAAATAGACAAGATTGCAGATTCAATGCAAGGTCGTTTACAGCAATTTAAAACCCTCAATAAAGAGATTGATGGCTTAGCTGTTTACAACGCCCAGCTAACTAAGCAGTTAAATAATCAAATAGAAGAAATGGAATCCTTAAATCTGTCAATGGATCAGGTTTCTATTATTGAACGTCAAATTACACCATTAATGATGCGTATGATCACAGGCCTTGAGCAATTTGTATCGCTTGATGTGCCATTTTTACAAGATGAGCGTGCAAAACGGTTAGCCTCTTTAAAAACTATGATGGATCGCGCTGATATTACGTCAAGCGAAAAATTTCGTCGCGTACTTGAAGCTTACCAGGTCGAAGTTGATTACGGCCGTACAATTGAAGCGTATACCGCGTTGTTAGAGGTAAGTGGAAAAGAGCGTGAAGTGGATTTTTTACGCATCGGCCGTTTAGAGCTTATTTATTTAACACGTGATGGTAAAAAAGCCGGTAGCTGGGATGCACAAACAAAATCGTTTACAGCATTAGCTGATTCAACAATAAGCCAAATCAACAAAGGTTTACGCATAGCGCGCAAGCAACTTGCCCCACATATGTTAACTCTGCCAGTACATGCAGCAAAATAAGAGGTTAAAAATGAAATTGTTTACACAAATGACAAAAATGGCTTTATTTGCTGCAAGTATTAGCTTTGCGGGTGCCAGTGTAGCTGCTGAGGCAATGAACCTAGATTCACTCCTTAAAACGCTAGAAGAAGGAAAATCTGTTCAAACTGCAGAAAATAAACAGCGTGAACAAATGTTTGCCACACGTCAAAACGAACAAGTACAAATGTTAAAAGACACACAAGCAAAGCGTAATCAAATGCTTGTTGAATCTGAGCGATTAGAAACACAGTTTGAAGAAAATGAAGTTAAGCTTGCAAATTTAACTGACACTTTATCTAAGCGCATGGGCTCACTCAAAGAGCTATTTGGTGTATTGCAGCAAGTTGCAGGTGATTCGAGCAATAAGTTCGCAACGTCTGTGGTATCTGCACAATTACCAGGTCGTAGTGCATTTATGGACGACCTTGCTCAAAAGATGGGATCGACTTCAAAGCTTGCATCAATCGAAGATATAGAAAAAGTATGGTACGAATTACAACGCGAAATGACAGAGCAGGGCAAAGTAAGTCGCTTTACTACCACGGTTATAGTTGAAGGCGGTAATAAAGCAGAGCAAGAAGTAATGCGAGTAGGTGCTTTTAACTTAATCTCGAACGGTAAATACGTAGAGTATAACCCAGTTACAAATACGCTAAGTGAGCTTACTCGCCAACCTGTATCTCGTTATACCGCGACAGCGGGTGATTTACAAAATGCCAAAAGTGGTGTTGTGCAGTTTGCGCTAGACCCAACGGGTGGTTCAATCTTAGGTTTATTAGTGCAAGCCCCAGACACCGTTGAGCAAGTACATCAGGGTGGAGCCGTTGGTTACGTTATTTTAGGTGTGGGTCTATTGGCACTTTTAATTGCGATTGAGCGCTTTGTATCTTTACTACAGGTAGGTGGCAAAATCCGTCGTCAGTTAAAGGATAATGTAGCGCGAGATGACAATCCATTGGGTCGAGTTATGAAAGTAAAAGACGATTACCCAAATGTAGCCTACGACACGCTTGAACTTAAATTAAGCGAAGCCATTTTACGTGAAATGCCAAAAATCACTCGTAATTTAACACTTATCAAAATTATTTCAGTGGTTGCTCCGCTATTGGGCTTACTCGGCACAGTAACCGGCATGATCAACACATTCCAAGCAATCACATTATTTGGTACTGGGGATCCTAAGCTGATGGCAGGTGGTATTTCTCAAGCACTAGTCACTACGGTACTGGGTTTGGTTGTGGCGATCCCTACTGTATTTATATACACACTACTTAATACTCGCTCAAAAGGTTTATTGCTTATTTTACAAGAGCAGAGCGCGGGAATTATAGCCCAACGAAGTGAGAAAGGAGAATAAACCATGGTGCTATTGATTGACTCAATCAATGCTATCCGTGATTTTCTCGACACTGGTGGCCAAGTTCTCTTGGTCATCGGGGTGTTAATCTTCGCGATGTGGTTATTGATACTTGAGCGATTTATTTATTTTTTTAATGGCTTTCGTGGCTATAAAAAAGATGTCAAAAACACATGGACTACTCGCCAAGAACGTAACAGTTGGAATGCTGAGCAAATACGCCAAGCAATGATCTCGCGAGCGAGCATGCGACTTAACACTAATTTACCCTTAATTAATGTAATGGTTGCGTTATGCCCGCTACTTGGGTTGTTAGGAACCGTAACCGGAATGATCGAAGTATTTGATGTTATGGCAATTACAGGTACGGGCAGTGCCCGTTCAATGGCATCGGGTGTATCTAAAGCAACTATTCCAACAATGGCGGGCATGGTGGGTGCGTTATCAGGTGTATTTGCCTCAACGTATTTACAACGTAAAGCAAAACGCGAAGTAGAACTTCTTGAAGACAGCATGGTATTAGACCATTAAGTATATTTTGATAAGCGGCTATATACAGTCGCTTATTCTAGGAGAATAAAATGAGAGCACCTTTAGGTAATTTAATGCAAGAAGATGAGGCTGAAGAAATAAACATGACACCTATGCTAGATGTTGTTTTTATTATGCTTATTTTCTTTATTGTGACAGCGTCGTTCGTAAAAGAGGCCGGTATAGATGTGAACCGTCCTGAAGCTGCAACAGCAGTAAAAAAAGAACGTGCAAACATATTAGTGGCTATTTCAGATCAAGGTGAAATTTGGATCAACAAGCGTCAAATTGATATACGTGCAGTTCAAGCAAATATTGAACGCTTAAAAGCTGAAAACCCACAAGGTAGTGTTGTCATTCAGGCAGACAAAAAGTCTACAACCGATACTTTAATTAAAGTAATGGATGCAGCACGCGCCGCTGGTGTGTTTGATGTGTCGATTGCAGCTCAAGAAGCATAAGGGTTAGTAATGCGTTATTTAGTAGCATTAATTGTAGCCGGTGTAGTGACTTTTATGCTGTTTTTAGGCATGCAAGCACTGATCACCGGTGGCGAAGGGGCAATGAGTGAGCCTGCTAAGGGCAATGTACTTGATTTTGTAAGGCTTAAAAAAGAAGAGAGCCTACAAAAGAAAGAACGAAAACCACAAAAACCACCGACACCAAAGGAGCCACCGCCGCCGATGGAATCACCACAGATGCAAAGTAGCGATGCGACTGCAAATGCTAATAACTTTGACTTTGGAGCAAATGTGGATGCGGATGTAAACCTATCGGGTGGCTTATCACTGGACTCAAGTGACGGTGAATATTTACCCATTGTAAAAGTAGCCCCTGTATACCCACGCCGTGCTTTATCACGGGGTATAGAAGGTTACGTTATTGTTGAATTTACAGTAACTAAGCAAGGCACTGTGCGTGAGCCTCATGTTTTAAAAGCAGAGCCTGAGTCACTGTTTGACAGAGCGGCTATGGATGCAGCCCTTAAATTTAAATACAAACCACGCGTAGTGAATGGCGAAGCCGTTGAAGTTGCGGGTGTTCAGAATAAAATTTCTTTCCAGATCAGTGGTTAATTTAGCGATTAATTAAACCTACTAATAAATGGTTCGAAAAGTGAGATGATTATGAAATCAATGACAACATTACGACCTGTAGCAAAGCTTTTGAAATTAACACTGTTTTGCACCGCAGCAATAAGTACAAGTATTATTGCTCCTAGTGCGTTGAGCATTTTACCCAGCGTAGATGTAGCCACAGCCAATGCAGCGCAAGAGCAAAAAACTAAACGAGTGCCTGCATTGCGTGAAAAGGTGTACAGCCAATTGGCGCGAGCGCAAAAACTAGCTGATGATGGCGACGTTAAAGCAGGGCTTGAGGCACTAGATACCATCAATGAGCGATCATCAAGTATGAATTCATACGAAATTGCGATGATGCATAACTTTTATGGGTTTATTTATTACAACGAGAACGATTTACCAAAAGCAATAGCCTCGTTTGAAAAAGTAGTTGCAGAGGAAGGAATTCCTGAGTCGTTACGTGTAAGCACTACATTTAGCTTAGCGCAATTAGCAATGGCTAACAGTGACTACAAAAAAGTAATTTCATTTTTAGATAAATGGGATGACATTAATACTAAACCCATCACCGAAAGTTATTACTTATTACGAGCACAAACCTACTATCAGCTAAAAGATTACAATAAAGGGCTGGAGTATATTTCTAAAGTAATAAAATTAAGTGATGATGAAGGTAAAACACCTAAAGAAAACTGGTTGGTATTGCAACGTGCAATGCATTACTCGCTTAATCAAACTGATAAAGTAGTCGCAGTATTGGAGCGTATGGTAAAACTGTATAACAAGCCAGAATATTGGATTCAGTTATCGGGTATGTATGGTGAAACAGGGCAAGAGAAACAGCAACTTGCTGTTATTGAGGCTGCTTATCAACAAGGGTTTTTAACCTCAAAATCTGATTTGCGTCAACTTGCTCAAGTGTATTTATACAATGGTTTAGCTTACAAAGCAGGCGTAGTCATGAGTAAAGCAATTGAGGCGGGTGCTGCTGAGAAAACGGCAAAAAATTACGCGTTTGTAGCCGAAGCCATGATCCAAGCTAAAGAAGACGATAAGTCAATTGCATACTTTGTTAAAGCAGCCGATTTATCGGTTAATGGCAAGTACGATCAACGCTTAGCGGAAGTGTATGTCAATACTGAGCAATATGAAGAGGCAGCCGACGCTGCGCGTAAAGCACTAGATAAAGGCTCACTTGATTTTGAATCAAATGCCTTTGTTGCTCTTGGTATGGCGCAGTATAATTTACAAAATTTCGATGCCTCAATTTTAGCGTTTGAACAAGCTGAGAAACACAAAAAATCCCAGCGTTTAGCGCAGCAATGGATCAAGTATGTAAAGCGTGAAAAAGTACATGCCGAAACACTTAGAACGGCATTACTTTGATCCCTATTTAACACGTTATTTGTATAGCAAAAAACCAATTTCATAATCGCACTATGCAAACCGCCTTAAATTTATTTTAGGCGGTTTTTTCGTTTTATTTTAAGTAACCATTTGAATTTAATAAATTAACGTTGTCATCTTATGTTTATTAAAGTGTAACGGCGCTGTCATACAGCTCCCGTAAGGTAGTCGCAGCTAAGAACTCAAGTGACCTAAATACATCAACTTATGTACTTAGGTGACTTGAGTTTAATAAAACGCTAACAAAATAATTAAATACTTTAACGGAGTGAACAATGAAATTATCTGGTTTATTTAAAGTCAGCCTAGTAGCTGCTGCAATCTCACTTACTGGTTGTGGTGGTGATATTAACGTTACACCTACAACTGCTGATAACAGTGTAGACAATAGTGTAGACAATTCGGTGACTAACCCAGGTGGTAACAGTGGTGAAACTGTTACGTGTGCTACATACACATTAGATGGCGCGACATTTACAGGTGAGGCCAAAGGCGTTAACTGTCTTTATAGCCAAGCATTTGCAAGCAATGCTAAAGAAATCACCAGCTCTTTTGTCATTTCTGCATTAGATAACGATGGTGCGCATGTGTTTGAAGGTGCGTTATTTATTGGTGATGATGTAGACACATCAACAGGCGCTACAATTGACGGCAATGGCCCTACATTATCCATTGAAGCCGGTGCGACAATTGCTTTTACTAAGCCTGAGAGTTTTATTCGTGTTGCACGTGGCGCAAATATTGAAGCAATTGGTGAAGTAGATAAGCCAATTATTTTCACAAGTATCAAAGAAGTTGATGGCGATGATTCAACAACAGCACAAATTGGTGACTGGGGTGGCGTACAGGTAAATGGTCGTGGCCATTCTATTCGTTGTACAACAGCAGCTGCTGCACAAGACCTGTGTAATCACTCTGCTGAAGGTATTGTATCTTACTACGGTGGTAATGATCCGCAAGATAACAGCGGTATCCTTAAGCATATCGTTATTAAATATGCGGGCTTTGGTGTTGAAGGTGATGAACTCAATGGTTTAACTCTAAATGCTGTCGGTTCAGGTACAACCATTGATTACGTGCATGTACATAATGGTTTTGATGATGGTATTGAGCTATTTGGTGGCAGCGTTAACCTTAAGCATATTGTCGTTACTGATACTGGCGATGACGGCATTGACTGGGATGAAGGCTGGAAAGGTTTTGGACAATTTATTCTTGTTCGTTCAAATGAATATGGTAACCATGGCTTTGAAACAGATGGTGCGAAGGTAGATCCATTATCAGCAGACGCTCAAGATTTAGTAACAACCGTTTCTAACCCAACGATTGCGAATGCAACGGTTGTAACGACCGGTGATCAAGGCGCAGATGGACGTCGTACTGGTGCCGGTATGGAAATGAAAGAATGGGGTAAAGCGCAATTAGCTAACATGCTGTTTGTAAACTCATCATCTGTAGATGGTGCCGGTTGTTTTGATTTATACAATGAAAAAGACAAATCAGGCGATGCAGGTGTGCATGCCAATGCAAATAAAGGCGATATTGCATTTATGAGCTCAATTTTTGCCTGTGGTAAAAACTTTGAAAACGTAAACACGCCTTTAACGGGTGCATTAGCAAGTTTTGATGTAAGCACTTGGTTTACAGGTGGTGAAAACAACCAGTTAATTGGTTTCGCTGATTTTGCAAATGTGCTTGGTGCCGATGGTGTTTCAACTGCTGCAACGATTACTGATTCACAAGGTACTGCTGTTGCAACAACGGCTAAAGACATGAGCGCTGTTAACGCTTTCTTTACTAACGCAGGCTACATTGGTGCGCTTAAAGAAGGTGAGTCAAGCGAGTGGGCTAGTTTTGTAGCTGCATCTTTACAACGCGCTAGTAATTAATCTAGACCGGCTCTAATTATAAGGCGCTACGGCGCCTTTTTTAAGGGAACTTTAGGTTTAGAGGATATAAATATGAAACATCAAAAGCAGTTTAAAACTAATCTAATAACTTTATCGCTGCTCTCCCTTTTTTCTTCATTTCATTCTTTCGCTGAACAGGCACAAGAAATAATAAAT
Source organism: Pseudoalteromonas sp. SG45-5 (assembly GCF_014164085.1). NCBI lineage: Bacteria > Pseudomonadati > Pseudomonadota > Gammaproteobacteria > Alteromonadales > Pseudoalteromonadaceae > Pseudoalteromonas > Pseudoalteromonas sp. SG45-5. The sequence goes on from NZ_JACJEM010000029.1 coordinate 47,205, forward strand.
GATGAGGCTATAGAAGAAGTTGTTGCAACAGGCACGCGTCTTAAAGGGAGTGCGAGCGCAGTTATCGATGAGCGTAAAAATCAGGCATTCGTCGCTGATATAATGGGCGCTGAGCAAATCTCTCGAACGGGTGACAGTGACGCCGCTTCGGCACTTCGTCGTGTTACAGGCTTGTCGTTAGTTAATGATAAGTTTATTTATGTACGTGGATTAGGTGAGCGTTATTCAAGTGTGCGTTTAAATGGCGCTGTAGTGCCAAGCCCTGATTTAACAAGAAACGTTATTCCACTTGATATTTTTCCATCAAGTATTATTGAATCTTTGGCTGTTCAAAAAGCCTACTCACCTAATATGCCGGCAGCATTTGGTGGTGGTGACGTTAACATTAGAACAAAAAGCATTCCAAGTGATACGTTATTTAAAGTCGAAATTGGCGCAAGCTATAAAGATACAAATGACGAAGGCTATACATATAATGGCGGCAGTGATGATTGGCTTGGCCAAGATGATGGCACGCGAGCATTACCTAATAGCGTTAAAACAGCGTTAAATACGTATATTAATGGCTTATCTGATATTTCATACCGAAATATCAGAGACGTAGAATCAAAGCGCACGGGAGCTGATATAGGTCAAGCTGCAGCGATTGATTTAAATAAAAGTTTAGCTAAAGCGTTGCCAAGAGACTTTGGCTTGGAAAAAGAAAGCTTGAACCCTGATGCCGGTATTAAAGCGGTCTACGGCGATCGTTTTGATAACTTATTTGGCTTAGATGGATCTTTTGGTTTTTTAGCGTCAGTTGCTTATGAAAATGAATGGTCAAATGCTGAAAAGTTTAGCGCAGTCCTTTCTTCAGTTGACGCATCGGAGTCTGCTTGTTCACAAGATGACTTTACCTGCTACTCTGCAACAGAAAAAGAAGTGTCGACAAAGCATAATATAAAGTTAAATAGCTCTTTAAATTTAGGGTATAAAATACAGGGCCATGATTTAACTGCAACCTACATGATGTTGCGAGACACTGAAGATGAAGCCTCTGTTGCATTGTACCAAGAGCCATCAAAGTCATTAAGCATCGATGCTGGTCAATTACAGCGCAGCCACTTAACCTCTTTTGAAGAGCGCGAATTAGAAATACTTCAGCTTCGTGGTACGCATAATTTAGAGTGGGGATTTTTGCAAGGTGTAGGTGTTGATTGGCAATACACTGATTCTACAGCAACAACAAGTATCCCAGGCGAGCTTAAAGTAACGGTTCGTGATGAATATCTTGATGGTAAATATAAACGCACATTTTACAACGGTAGCTTAGGGGGCAATCCCTATTTGTATCGATTTGTTGAGTTAGAAGACGATGTAGAAAACTGGGGCGTTAATGTAAATAAAGTTTTTTACTTTGACAATGCCGAAGTTGAAATTGCGGGTGGCGGTTATTTTGTAGAAAAAACACGTGACTACCGTACCGACTTTTTTAACTATCGCTTTAGCCAAACTCAAGCTTTAGAGCTCGCGCAAAGTGAAGATGAAGCACTGTCAATCGGCAGTTTTTTTGCTAATGACTCTGTTATTGATTCAACTGATGTCGAGTTGTTATTCCAAGAACCAACAGCCGATGATTATCTTGCAGCGCAAATGATTGATGCTTATTACGGCTCTTTTGACATAACGTTTGCTCAAGATTGGCGCTTAAGTGGTGGCGTACGCTATGAAGATTTTCGCCAAGTTGCTCTAGCTTTTTCTCGCTCAGCATTTAATCCTGCTTTGCTAGCTGACAAGCTAAGTGCAGATGCGATAGAACAAGCAAGTGTCATGGAAGATGAGTATTTTACTTCACTATCTATGACGTATAGCCAAGAGGCATACCAAATTCGTTTTGGATATGGCAGTACGGTTGTTCGTCCTGATTTACGTGAGCTAAGTCCTGTTCAATTCCAAGATCCGCTTACAGGATACCGTACTCTAGGTAATCCATTCTTAGAGTCTAGCGCTTTAGATAACTTTGATGCGCGTATCGAATTTTATATGGGCAATGGCGATAACTACTCTGTTGGCGCTTTTTATAAAGATATCGATAAACCAATTGAAGCACTGTTAACTGAAAGCGATGGCCGTTTCACCCTGCAGTTTGATAACGCCGATACAGCCTATGTTTATGGTATTGAAGCCGAATGGTTAACTGAGTTGCACAGTGATTTTCTTGGCGGTGCTTTCTTTACTTCTGGTAACTTAACACTCAGTGATTCAGAAGTTGAAATTGCACAGGAGCAGCGCGGCGATCTGACAAACCTAAAACGACGCATGACAGGTCATTCAAAATACGTTGCTAATTTACAATTGAATTACGATTCGCATGATGGCATGCATCAAGCCTCTGTCATCTATAATGTATTTGGTGATCGTATTTTGGCTGCGGGTGTTAATAACTTTGATGATGCTTACGAGCAACCTTTAAACTCGTTAGACATGGTTTATAGTTATTACCCTACCTTTAACACCACGCTGACATTTAAGGTGAAGAATATGTTAGGACAAAATTTTGAAGTTAATCAAAATGATGTGTTAATACGTTCTCAAGAAACACCGAGAGAGTTGAGCTTAAGCTTTAGTTATGAATTTTAACATTCTCTAATAAATAGCAGTTATAGTAAGCATTACTTAGCCCTACCAAGTGTAGGGCTTTTTATTGCTTGTTATTTATGAAGTTAATAATTGTGCCGTAAGGGGGATGGTAATACCAACCTGCATAAATCTTTGCCTAGTTCTAGCGTAATTTTCTTAACGTTAAATAGACCCCATATATAAGTAGATTGGTATAAATAGTGTTTTGGTTATGTGTCTAAGTGAATGAGCATTAATTTAACCGATTACGGTTTATACTTTAGAGAATCCGCTAATTATTTTTTAACCTAGTTTGGGTATTGCAAGATTTAGGCTTTGCGTGTAATTAACACGATGCCAGATTGATAATCAGTGGCTAGTTTCTCTCAAAGAATATGCTTTACTCGCAATTTTTAAGTTACATTACATTATAAAATATTTTTGTTTTATGGATAGCGTAATTGAGGCTACGATGATCTTATACACTTAGTTTATGCTTTTTCAGTTATTCAAAAAATTAGTGTTATTAAGCAAAATATAGGGTAGATATTTAATTTAATGGATAGGCTTTTTTACCATATTTTGGATCCATACGGTCATATTATCAGCAGGCATGGGTTTGGCAATATAATACCCTTGCCCGAGACGGCACCCCATATCAATTAAGACCTGTTCATGCTCTAAAGATTCTACTCCTTCTGCAATCAGGTTATAGCCAAACGCTTGACTGAGCGCCACAATACAGGTGACGATGGATCTATCTTCACCGTCTGATAGGAGTTTTTTGATAAAACTTTTATCTATTTTTAAAGTGTCTAATGGTAATTTTTTTAAATAGCTTAAAGAGGCATAGCCTGTACCAAAATCATCTAAGGCAATACTAACCCCTAAATTACGACAACCTTCAAGCACATCTACAGCTTGGTCAATGTTTCCAATTGTTGTGCTTTCTAGAATTTCTAATTCTAGTGTCTTAGATCCCATGCTATGTGTACTTAATAATAGGTCGTTTAAATTTTCGACAAAACCCTCACTGAGTAAATGTGCTGGAGAGATATTAACACTCATGGCTAGCTGCGTATTTTGCCAAATTTCATGTTGTTTTAAGGCTTCGCATAGCACCCACTCACCCATTAAAATCCCAATACAGGGATGCTCTAGTGCATCAGAAAAGTCAGCTGGATATAGCAAACCTAAAGTTGGATGATTCCAGCGTATTAATGCTTCAACGCCTATTAAACGCTGGTCTGTCATGTCTACCTTTGGTTGATAATGTAAAATAAATTCGTTACGGGCAATCCCTTTTTCGGCGGCCATTAGTAGAGTATGTTTAGCATGTCTTTGGCTTTCTTCTTCTGGATCATAAAATAAAACTTTATTCGTACCTAAGGTCTTAGCTTGATACATGGTTTGGTCTGCTCTGCGTAGAATATCATCACAGCTTAAACCAGCATCATTGGTAAGAGCCACTCCAATACTTGCTGACGCTTGTACTGAGCAAGCGTATTCCTTTAATAGAATAGGGTCATTGATCTCAATAAGAACATTTTGCAGAAGATCTTCATATTCTTGATTTGTGTGTAAGGATCCTTTTAATAGCAGGACAAATTCATCACCTCCAATACGTGCAAGGGTGTCTTCTTTACGAGCAATAAGCTTTAGTCGATTGGCGATGGTTGTTAAAACAAAATCTCCTATTTCATGCCCGTATTTATCGTTAATGGGTTTAAAATTATCTAAATCTAGATAGGCAACAGCGAGTGTCTGCCCAGAAGCGATCGCATTGCTAAGCTGTTCGAGTAAGGTTGGCCGACTGGCTAACCCTGTTAAACTGTCATAATGTGCCATATTATGGAGGTTTTTTTCTAACGTGGCTCGTTGAATTGAGCTAGATATAGAATGCAGAAGTTGAGTACTTTTTAATTTATCTTTTAATAAATAGTCACTTGCACCAAGTCGCATAGCTTCAGCTGCAATATTTTCATCGCCTAGGCCCGTGACCATTATAACGGCACAATGATGATTCACAGACTTTCTAATGTTACTGAGTAAGGTAAGCCCTGAACTGATCCCCAACCGATAATCAACAATAATACAATCAAACTCTTTTTTTTCTAGACAAGACATAGAATCTTCTAACGAAGAGGCTTCAAAAATGTTAGCTTGCATACTAGAACGAGAGACCATACGACGTATTAGTTCCCTATCAATACTATCGTCATCAACAATGAGAAGGTTAACGCTATCGGACAGATCAAATTTTTCCATTGTATTTACCCTGTTCATCATAATCATAGCTCTTCTCAAAACGATCTATGTGAGCTCAATCGCATTCATATATGCATCCATAAGTTTTGCTAACTTAGCAAACTGAGGGCCTATAGAACTTTTTACCATGTAGCCTGCCACATTGTTGTGGTACGCTCGGGTTCGGTCACTGTCTTCGTTTGACGTACTAAGAATAAATACCACAGTATCGTGCAGCTTTTTATCAAGGCGAATCTGCTCTAAAAATTCGAACCCGTTCATCACTGGCATATTTAAATCTAGTAACACCAAATATGGTTCAGCTATTCTTCCTGATTGATCCTGTTCTCGTAATGCATCAAGGGCCAACTGCCCATTTTGTTTCCAGTTGACTTTAATTGCAGGCTCCACTTTTCTTAAGCTGCGCATAACTGATTCTGCAGCCACATCATCGTCTTCTACGAGTAGTATTGTCAGATTCTTAATCATTGATTTCTTTCCTTGCAAAACGAGGCCACCAAACATGGAACGTTACTCCTCTTTGTGGTTGATTCGACGTAACATTAAGCTTTCCTCCGTGCGCTTCTGTAAGCCGTCGGCTTATGGATAAGCCAATACCTGCCCCTTGTCTTTCGCCTGAAGTTGTCGTTTGAAATAAGCTAAAAATACGTTCATAAGCTGCTTCTGGTATTCCCGGCCCATCATCAGAAACGGTTAAATGGCAGAGAGTATTCTCTGCAACAGATCGAATTAAAATAATTCCTTCTTCACGGTCATGGTGTCCGATGGCATTGCTCACCAAATTGCGAATAACAGTTTCAAGTGGTGTCCATGCAGACACAATACTGTCGAGTTGAATGTCTTTTTTAAGCTTTATACCCACAGGAAATTCTAATAACTCCTCTACATTATTGACCAACTTATTGATATCTATTTTTTGTGTATCCAGTGTGGCCTTACCTGCTTTTGCATAGTTTAATAAGTTATCGATTAACGTTTCCATTTTTAAAATACGTTCATCAATACGCGTTAAATTGTGCTGCACCTCATCTGTCGTTGTCCCCAGATCTTCTTTAATCCATTCAACTAAATTAGAAATTCCTCTCAATGGAGAACGTAAGTCATGGGAAGCCACATAAGTAAACTCCTTTAGGCTAGTGTTGTTTTCCTTTAGCTCTACTTCCATTCTCTTTCGATCGCTAATGTCCAATAGCGAGACGAATACCATGTCTTCATTATTCGTGTTTTCAAAAGGGCTTAAACCTATTTCTACAGGAAACTCTTTGCCGTCTTTATGTAGCGCGGTTAAGTCTCTTCCAACTCCCATACTTCTTATGCTGGGCGCTTGATGAAATGAATGACGCAGCCCTGCATGATGTCCTTGATAGCGTTTTGGTAATAGCATTTCCATTTTTTTATCTAATAGCTCTTCTTCACTGTAACCAAAAGAGGAGCAAATCGATTTATTCACTGATTGAATAATGCCATTTTTATCTATTATTAATACCCCATGTGGTACAGCCTGAATAGAGCGTTGAAACATACTGTTAGCGCGAAGCCTTTGTGAAATATCTACCAGCGTTGCTAATACTAATTCTTGTTTTCCGCGTATGGGGTTTAAGCCTATTTCAATCGGAATTTGAGCGCCATTTTTTTGGCTAGCGAACAATTCACGACCTGCACCCATTAAACGTTTTCTAGGCTTTGCAAAAAACTGGCTCATTAAATGTGTATGATTGGATTTAAATTGTGAAGGAAGTAAACTGTCTATGTTCATTCCTATAAGCTCTGAGTCAGTGTAGCCAAGTATTTCAGACAGTTGATCATTTGCAAAAAGAATTTGAGCCTTAGCATTCACTATCATTGCACCCATAGGCAAGCAATCAACCAATTGCGCCAAAAACGCATTGTCTATTTTAAAATCAGTATTTAAGGGAGCAACACCCGTGTTAACTTTAGTTTTGTTCATTTACATACCTATTTAAAAACTACTCATATATGAATAGACGAGGAAATGATGAACATCAAATTATGGGCGATTATTTTCGCTAAAAACTGTTACCTTTAATGAATTAAATGGATGACCCCCTTCGATTTCTTTTTTGTAAGCTCTGAATACGTATGTAGAGTGTATCTATGTCACCACCTAACTTGCAACATAATTATAACGTATTTTTAATAAATGATAGATTTTTTATGTCTACATATATTGCTCATTTACAAGCTTTTAGAGGGGTTGCGATCTTAAGTATTGTCGCTGCCCATGCGTGGTCATTTGCTATTTTTTGGACTGGCGATTTAGATTCTTTTAATTTAAAAGCACTGTTTTATTTAACTGAATTATTTTTTCATGGTAGTACAATATACTTCGCCATTATCTCGGGGTTACTTTTCAGCAAAGTTTTACATAATAGAGGGTGGATTTTATTTTATAAGAGTAAAACACTAAATGTTGTTTTACCCTATTCTGTCGCTAGCATAATAGCTACAGCAGTATATTGGCAATATTATCTTGCTGATGCCGTGAAAAATGATATATCGTTTATTTCCACAGTATCCATAAACCTAGTATTTGGAACCGCAGCCATTCAATTTTGGTACATACCTATTTTATTTGTACTTTTCATATTGACGCCATTTCTAGATTTTGTGAATAAACACGCACCAAGACTTATGTTTGTTTTTGCCTGCGTCCCTTTGATTATATCTCGCAGCGCTTTTCCTGACTTCTTAACCATGCAGAGTTTAGTGTATTTTTGTGGTGCATATTGTTTTGGAATGATAATAGGGAGTCATTACGAAAAGACAATGGCTCAGGTCAATCAATATAAAACGTGGTTAGTCGCTTTTCTCGTTTTAATCAGTATTGCTATTGTTACCCAATATATTAATGAATATAAAATCGATGGGTGGTATTCATCTCGACAAACTCTTTTCTACATTCAAAAGATCTTAGCTTGTCTACTACTTTTAAAGTGGCTTCAGAGTATTGAAACACGTTTACCCAAAACCATATGCAATATTGGTGAATATTCGTTTTCTATTTATTTTTACCATGTGTTATTCGTTGGATTTTTAATTATGAGCTTGCAAGACTTCATTCAAAGTTATCGTGACGTCTTCGTTATTGGCTTATTGGGTATTGGAAATATGATTATTGGTGTCGGTACTACTATGGTCATTGCATGGCTAATAAAGAAAATAATAGGGCGACACTCACGAAAGCTAATTGGCACCTAGGGTACTGTACCACTTGTATCTTGAGGCTTGGATGATTAGCTATCTCCAAGCTCTAAAATCAGTGAGGATGTTTGTAGATACCATCTCTCCAAAGCACTCGCAACCCTAATTTTATGCTAACTCAGATTTGTATTTTGTTTGGTTTTTTATTACACCAAAGCAAATTTGAATTAGCTTTCTCATTGCAGCTCCTAATGC
>NZ_JACJEM010000002.1:0-116002 GCF_014164085.1 Pseudoalteromonas sp. SG45-5
TCATGCTGTTGTGTGGTAACAAGCCTAATTGCACGTTCACGAAATTCTGATGTATAGCGATTTGATTTTTTCATAGTTCCAGTTTCTCAAGTTATTGAGTCTCTGGCAAACACGGGGCGATTCAAAATGGCAATTACATGTTTTTGATGTAGGGCATGGCTTGATGGTACTGATAGAAAAAGATAAACAAGCGTTAATTTATGACTTTGGCCCTAGTTACTTTAATCGTTTTAGCCGTGCTCGTAGTATTTTATTACCTTATATTGAAGCCAATAAACTGCTTGTATCTATAGCTGTTTTAAGTCACGAAGATAGCGATCACGCTGGTGGTGTTGAACACTTTATGCAAGCAGGGTATGAATCTACCTTTGCTGCTTTTCACCCACATAATTTACAAGATATATGTAAAGTCGCGAAGAGAGATTTTTTTGGTCTTAAAATAGAGAGCTTTAAAACAACAAACTTTCAAAATGAAAATGATGATTCATGCGTTATTAGAGTGTCTGATAAAGCGCACAGTGTTTTATTAACGGGTGATATCTCTAAGCAACGAGAAGCGCAATTACTCCAACAGAGCTATTTTTTAAAAAGTACAGTGATGTTGAGCCCGCATCATGGCAGTGATACATCCTCAAGTGATGCATTTATAAAAGCAGTACACCCACAAATTGTTATTCATTCAAGTGCCTATAAAGGGCAATGGCAATTTCCTAAACAGCAGGTTGTTAAGCGTTATAGCAAAATAAATGCAACTCAATATGTTACAGGACAGCAAGGACAAATCAGTGTCAAATTTTACAATGAGTATGCACAGGTAAAAACGGCAAGAGAGTATGAAAGTTACTGGTTTATCAAAGATTGACGTTTTGTTTTAGTGCACCTAAGGATACAATAGGGGCTGTAATTGTATAAAGAGAGTGTTATGGATCAAAGTACTACGCAAATTTATAAACGGTTAATTTCTTACGTTGGTGCATATAAGAGCGTTGCCCTTGTTGCTATTATAGGAATGATTGGTTATTCGGCAATGGATGCGTTATTCATTCAATTAATGAAGCCGTTTATTGATGAAGGCTTAAACCAGCGCAATAGTGATGTGTTAACGTATGCGCCGTTTGTTGTGATTGCTTTAGTGATTGGTCGTGGCATTTTTAATTTTATGTCGTCATATTGTTTAAGTTATGTCGGCTCCCAAGTTGTACGCTCTCTTCGCCAAGCATTATTTGAACACATATTACATTTACCGGTTTCTTTTCATGATAAAAACTCAACCGGTGATTTAATCTCTAAGATCACCTTTGATACCGAACAAGTTCAACAAGCCATTACAAAAGCGTTATTGATTGTGGTACGTGAAGGGGCATTTGTTGTATTTTTATTGGGTTTGATGTTTTATACCAATTGGAAGTTATCACTAATATTTTTAGTGATCATCCCACTCGTTGCCATTATTGTTACCGTTGTGTCTAAGCGTTTTCGCCATATTTCTAAAAATATTCAATCGGCGATGGGGCAAGTTACACGCAGCTCAGAACAAATGTTAAGCGGGCACAAGGTAATACATGGTTTTGGTGGGCAAGAGCAAGAAATCAATAAGTTTTCTAAAATTAATAATCACAACCGTCAACAACGAATAAAAATGGATGCAACTAAAGCACTCAGTGTGTCTATTATTCAAGTTCTTGCTGCAAGCGCAATGGCCGTTATTTTGTGGGTGGTATCAATGCCCGCAATGATTGACACGATAAGCTCTGGTGATTTTGTGGTTTTGATATCATCGATGATGATGTTACTGCGTCCACTTAAGCAATTAGCTAACGTTAACAGCGACATGCAACGTGGTATCTCGGCAGCGCAAAGTATATTTTTAATCCTTGACGAAAATGTAGAAAAAGACACCGGCATAATCGCAGTCGATAAAGTTAAAGGGTTAATTGAGGTTAAAAATGTAACGTTTAAATACCCAACAAAAGCAGAAGCCGTACTCAACGATTTATCTTTGACTATAAAGGCTGGTGAAAGCATTGCATTAGTAGGTCGCTCAGGCTCGGGGAAGTCAACAATCTCCAATTTGCTGCCACGCTATTATGATTTAGAGCTGCCAAGCGAAATTCAACTCGACGGTATTGCACTAAGTGACTATAAACTTGCTGACTTGCGACGTCAGTTTGCCTTAGTTTCACAACAAGTCGTGTTATTTAACGATACTATCGCGAACAATATTTGCTATGGCATAACGCATGATGTCTCTACTGATGAGTTAATACGCGTGGCAAAACAGGCGCATGTTTGGGAGTTTGTCAAAGATCTTCCTGAGCAATTAAATACCATGGTAGGCGAAAATGGCGTGATGCTTTCAGGCGGCCAGCGACAACGCATTGCCATTGCGAGAGCTATTTTAAAAGATGCACCAATTTTAATTTTAGACGAAGCTACGTCTGCACTTGACACCGAATCTGAAAAACTGATCCAACAAGCTCTTGAGGCGTTAATGAAAGATAAAACGTCTATTGTCATTGCGCATCGTTTATCAACGATTGAAAATAGCGACCGAATTTACGTTATCGATAATGGACGTGTTATTGAAAGTGGAGATCATGCAAGTTTACTTGCCAATGACGGTACTTACTCTGCACTTTGTAAAATGCAATTTGGCGAGCAAGTGTGAATAAAATAGAGCATAGCTGGTATAAGCCCGTCAGCGTAATTACGCTATTACTTTTACCCTTATCAGTACTATTTTGGTTGATTTCGAGCATTCGAAAGTGTTTGTATAAATTAGGGTTTTTAAAACAATTTAAAAGTAAAACGCCAATTATTGTGGTTGGCAATATTAGCGTGGGTGGCAATGGAAAAACACCGTTTGTGTTATGGCTTTTTAACTATTTAACGCAACAAGGTTTATCTGTTGGGATCATTAGCCGTGGTTACGGTGGACATGCTAATAATTACCCTCTGCTTGTTACAGATCAAGTAAGTACGAATGAAGCGGGTGATGAGCCGATACTTTTATATCATCGTTTAAAGTGTCCAATTGCTGTTGGCCCTAATAGGCAGCACAGTATTGAGTTGCTAGAGCGCACATATGCACCAGACGTTATTATTTCAGACGATGGCATGCAACATTATAAAATGGCGCGTAGTATTGAGTGTTGTATTGTTGACAGTGAACGCAAATTCGGTAATGGTTTTTTAATGCCAGCAGGGCCATTACGAGAGACAAAAAAGCGTTTAAATAGTGTCGACTTAGTTATTGAAAATGGTGGTCAAAGTAGCAGTCATTATACGTTACAAACCAGCCCAATAAGACGAGTAAGTGGCACAAAACCCGTGAACAGTTTAATTACCAGTGCGCATGCTATCAGCGCGATTGGCAATCCGAAGCGTTTTGAAAACTCACTAGAGGCGCAAGGTATTCGCTTACTATCAACTCATCATTTTAGAGATCATTATGCATACACTGCGGATGATTTTTCTGGGTTTGGTGATGATAACGTAGTCATGACTGAAAAAGATGCGGTAAAGTGCGGTAGTTTTGCAAAACCTAATTGGTATTATTTACCTGTAGATGCAGAGCCTTCCGATGTCGTTATAAACACATTAAATTCATTATTAAAAGAAAAAGGGATCCTCAATGGCCTTTGATACAAAACTACTCGAGATAATTGCGTGCCCAGTGTGTAAGGGAAAATTACGTTTTGATAAAGAAAATAACGAGCTAATTAGCACCGCAGCTAAGCTAGCTTATCCGGTTCAAGATGACATTCCGGTACTGCTTGAAAATGAAGCGCGTGAATTATCTTTAGATGAGGTTGAAAAGTGGAATTCGTAGTTGTAATTCCGGCTCGTTTTGCCTCAACCCGATTGCCAGGTAAACCGCTTGCTGATATTTGTGGTAAGCCAATGGTTCAGCATGTTTACGAAAAAGCCTGTTTATCAGGCGCAAGCCAAGTTGTTATTGCAACCGATCATCAAAAAGTATTTGACGCAGTCAGTTTATTTACCAGCGATGTGCTAATGACTCGCGAAGATCATCACTCAGGTACTGAGCGTTTAGCTGAGGTCGTTGATTTACTTGAGCTCGATAGCAATACCATTGTGGTTAATGTACAAGGTGATGAGCCGTTACTTGCACCTGAAAATGTATCTCAGGTTGCTGCGCTATTAAACGATTCAACGGCACCAATGGCAACCTTAAGTGTTGCTATTGAAGAGCGAGATGACGTATTTAATCCTAATGCCGTTAAAGTGGTTAGCGATATTGATAAAAATGCGTTGTATTTCTCGCGAGCCAATATTCCATTTGACAGAAGTGCGATGATGGATGATAAAAACAGGCTTGATTTAGCGCCATTTCAACGCCATGTGGGTATTTATGCATACAGAGCAGGTTTTATTAAACAATACACACAGCTCAGTGTATCTCCGCTTGAGTTACTTGAATCGTTAGAGCAATTGCGCGTGCTATATCACGGTTATAAAATTAAAATAGAGCAAGCGCAGATAACGCCGCATTCAGGCGTTGATACACCCGAAGATTTAGCCAAAGTTATAGCACATATTAAAAGTACAAACGCGTGAGTGAACAAGCAAATACACTGTTAAAAATAGTATTTACACATAACGATTTTTATATTTTAGAAAAACCAGCAGGGCTCAGTTTTCATTCAGAAGATGGACCTGGTTTTGTTGTGTTAGCTGAGCTGCAATTATCGCAAAAACTTTATGCTGTTCATCGCTTAGACAAGGTGACATCAGGGCTGATTATTTTAGCGAGAAACAAAGACGCAGCTGCATGTTTCACTGCACTTTTTACTGAGCATGCAATAAGCAAATTTTATTTAGCTATCAGCGATGCCAAACCTAAAAAAAAGCAAGGTTGGATAAAAGGTGATATGGCCAAATCTCGTCGTGGTTCGTTCAAGCTACTAACAACTAAGCTTAATCCAGCGATCACTCGATTTTATTCTGTGAGTTATAAAACAGGGTTTAGGGCGTATATTTTGAAACCTTATTCAGGTAAAACGCATCAATTAAGGGTGGCGCTAAAGAGCATAGGTTCGGCTATTTTAGGGGATGCAATGTATGCAGGTACGCCATCAAATCGTACCTATTTGCATGCTTATGCACTGAGCTTTTTATGGCAAGGTGAACACATGCAATTTACGTTGTTACCTGATCATGGCGATGAATATATAGCGCTGATAAAACATCAAGATTTTCAAGCATGGCAGTCGCCATGGCAACTGGATTGGTAAATGAACGAAAAAGTTACAGATATACGTTTTGGCGGAATTAAACGTTTATATGGTCATCAGCAATTTGATTGGCTTCAACAAGCACATTTTTGTGTCGTCGGTATTGGTGGTGTAGGGAGCTGGGCTGCTGAAGCCCTTGCGCGTACAGGTGTTGGTAAAATAACACTCATTGATTTAGATGATATCTGCGCGACCAATGTAAACAGGCAAATTCATGCGCTTAGCGGCACGATAGGCCAAGCTAAAGTGGATGCAATGAAAGCGCGTTGTGAGTTAATAAACCCAGCGTGCCAGATTGATGTAATAGATGACTTTATCACACTCGATAATATTCAATCGCATATTCAAGGTTTTGACTACGTTATAGATTGCATTGATGCGGTTAAAGAAAAGGCAGCATTAATTGCGCACTGCAAACGTAATAAACTGCCTATTATTACAACGGGTGGCGCAGGTGGGCAAACCGACCCTAGTCAAATAACATTTGGTGATGTGGCTAAAACCACGCAAGACCCTCTACTTGCAAAAGTTCGTTATATTTTACGCAAGCAGTATAATTTTAGTAATAACCCTAAGCGTAAATTTAATATCGATTGTGTTTATTCAACAGAGCAGCTTGTATACCCTGGCAGTAACGGTAGTGTATGCCATGCAAAGCAAAGCGCTGATGGCTCGATGAATATGGATTGCAATAATGGTTTCGGCTCTGTCACTATGATCACAGGAAGCTTTGGGTTTTTTGTTGCAGCCAAAGCGATTCGAAAATACTTAGATAAGCGTGCACGTTTAAACATTTAAATACGGACTGCTTATTATATTGTTATAAAAAGCGCCTAACGCGCTTTTTTTTTGGCTAACGTTTGTATTTTTTCGACCATTGCTTTTATACCATTGCCTCGTGAAGGACTTAAATGCTTAATTAAGCCTAGTTTTTCAAACTCTTCATACGCGTTGATATTTATTACTTGCTCAGGGGTTAAACCGTTATACAGAGCTAAAATTAATGCTAATAAGCCTTTAACAATACGTGTGTCTGAGTCACCTATGACCACTAATGCGTTCTCAGTTAAATCAAACTCTACAAACATCCACACTTTACTTTCGCACCCAGGTACGAGTGCGTCATCTGTCTTTAACGCATCAGGTAACAGCGGTAATTTTTTACCAAGTAGCATTATTTCACGGTATTTTTGCTGCCACGCAGACGCATTTTTTATCGGATCAGTTACTAGGTTAAACGTATTTATCATTAGCTATCCAAAATTAATCTAAAAGTGCGATAGATTCGCGCAGTGCTTTGATGAATTGATCTACATCATCATGATTATTATAAAATGCGAAACTTGCTCTGAGGGTGCCACTAAGCCCTAAATGAGCCATTAAAGGCTGTGTACAATGATGCCCAGCTCTTACTGCAACACCATAACCGTCAAGTAAAGTTGCCAAATCATATGGATGCTCATCTTTATAATTAAAGCACAATGTACCTATATTATTATTTAAGTCGCTATACAGTGTAATACCCTCAATATGACTTAATTTGCTTGCGGCATAATTAAATATATTTTGCTCATGTTTGAGGATTTGCTCATGACTAAATTGAGTTAGATAGCTAAGTGCAGCGCCAAATCCTAGTACTCCTGCTATATTTGGGGTGCCTGATTCGAACTTGGCGGGAGCATCACGATAGGTACTGTGCATGAGTGTAACGGTTTGGATCATTTCCCCACCAGTTTGATAAGGGAGTAGGGTATTTAAAAGCTCATAACGACCATATAAGCCGCCTAACCCTGTTGGTCCTAACATTTTGTGAGCCGAAAAAACGTAAAAGTCGCAGTTAAGCGTTTTCAAATCAGGTCTTAAATGCATCGCACCTTGCGCGCCATCAACCAAAACAACTGACCCCATTGCTTTTGCGCAAGTAATTAATGCATTTAAATTAGTAATATTACCAAGCGTGTTAGATGCCTGTGTAATAGCAACGAGCTTAGGTTTATTTTTCTCAATAAATTCACAGCACAGAGAAATATTAAAAGTACCGTCGCTATTTAACGGCATAACAGCGAGCTTTGCTCCTGTTTGCTGCGTTAAAACTTGCCATGGGACAATATTTGCGTGGTGATCAAGTGGTGTTATTACTATTGTATCGTTTTTGCTTATTTGGCTTTTTAGTCCATTTGCGACAAGGTTGATTGCCTCAGTGGCCCCTTTGGTCCAGACAATTTCATTGTTTTTTACACCAAAGTAATCAGCTGTTTGGTTTCGCACACTTTCATACAATACAGTAGCGTTTTCACTCAATGAATGACGGCCCCGGTGTACATTTGCATTTTTATGTGTGTAATAATCGGCTGTTATATCGATAACGCTTTGCGGCTTTTGTGTCGTAGCCCCTGAGTCTAAATAAATAAGCGGACAGCCGTTTATAGTTTGATTTAAGGTAGGGAAGTCTCGTCGAATTTTATTTATATCAAACTCTAAAACAGTCATTAGCTTCATCAACGTTGTAATTTAAGGCGAGAATTGTAATCACTTTATTATTATTCTCAAGTAACAAATAATAAAAAAGGCCGCAAAAGCGGCCTTTTAAAGTATTCAAACACGATTAAAGCGTATTAGCGCTTATCAGTTGATACATAGTCACGTGCAGTGTAACCAGTATAAAGCTGACGTGGACGACTGATCTTATGACCTGGTTGAGATAGCATTTCATCCCAGTGAGTGATCCAACCAACTGTGCGTGCCATTGCAAAAATTACAGTGAACATGCTTGTTGGGATACCGATCGCTTTTAAGATAATACCTGAGTAGAAATCTACGTTAGGGTAAAGTTTCTTCTCTACAAAGTATGGGTCTTCAAGTGCAATTTGCTCAAGCTTCATTGCAATATCAAGAAGTGGATCTTGGATATTAAGCTCAGCTAATACTTCGTGACACGTTTGACGCATCACGGTTGCACGTGGATCGAAGTTTTTGTAAACACGGTGTCCAAAACCCATCAGACGGAAAGGGTCCGCTTTATCTTTAGCTTTAGCAACGAATTCATCAATGCGATCTACAGAGCCAATTTCTTCTAACATGTTTAAACATGCTTCGTTAGCGCCGCCATGTGCAGGACCCCAAAGAGATGCAATACCAGCAGCAATACACGCATACGGGTTAGCACCAGAAGAACCAGCAAGACGAACGGTAGACGTAGACGCATTTTGCTCGTGATCAGCATGAAGCATGAATATTTTATCCATCGCTTTAGCTGTTACTGGGTTAACTTTATACTCTTCAGCAGGAACAGAGAACATCATATGTAAGAAGTTTTCTGCATAGCTTAAATCATTACGTGGGTAAACAAATGGTTGGCCAATGTTTGTTTTGTAAGCCATAGCAGCAATAGTCGGTAATTTAGCAACTAATTTAACAGCACTGGTTTTACGTTGTTCAGCATCAGTAATATCAAGGTCTTCATGATAAAAAGATGATAATGCACCCACTACACCACAAAGCATTGCCATTGGGTGAGCGTCAAAGCGGAAACCTTGGAAAAAGTTAGCAATCTTCTCGTCAAGCATTGTACTGCGAGTAATTTGCTTAGCGAATGCATCATACTGCTCTTTAGATGGTAACTCACCATTTAGTAACAAATAGCAAAGTTCAATGTAGTTAGATTCTTCAGCTAATTGCTCAATTGGGTAACCACGGTGAAGCAAAATGCCTTTGCCACCATCAATATAAGTAATTGCAGATTCACAAGAGCCAGTCGACATGAAACCTGGGTCATAAGTAAAGTGACCATGTGCACCTAACGTACGTACGTCGATTACATCTTGGCCAGCAGTGCCTTGATAAATTGGAAGTTCGATTGGATCTAGCCCATCAATTTGGACTGTGGCTTTTTTATCTGCCATCGCTATGTATCTCCTATTAAGATATCTATTCTGATTTTTAGATTTTAAAGTTCTGAAATCTGTTTTAAGCACATCTTTGCATTTTAACGTGAAAGAGGGGGTTAAAGTCAATTTTTATAAACATTATGCACATTTGTATAATAAATATTCTATATCAATTAAATATAATACTATTGGCTAATTCGCAAACATCTCTAAATAAACAAGAATTGTAAAAAGTCCTGTGGGTATATATACTAACGGTGGTTTTAAACCGTATTGTATTTGGGTAAACATAGTTTTACAGTTTAATTTTTACGCTATTGTGAACTTTAACTGATTCTATACGTTTACTTTGATAGTTCCATCAGTAATATTTGATGGGTTTTTAGAAAAGCAAGTAGATGAGCTCCACTGCGAGCAAGATGGGCAAGTAACTGTGAAAAAGCAAAGACCTGTAAATCTAGATCTAACAACTATATCGATGCCGGCAACGGCTAAAGCGTCAATATTTCACCGCGTCACCGGTGTTGCATTATTTTTTGCTTTAACGTTTGTCATTTGGGCTTGGTCAGAGTCTCTCTCTTCAGCTGAAAGTTTTGAATTCGTCAAGGGTCTGTTTAACGGATTCATTGCCAAATTTATAGCTTGGGGCACTGTTTCTGTATTAGGTTATCACCTTATTGGTGGTATCCGTCATATGATTATGGATATGGGACATTGGGAAGAACTTGAATCAGGTAACCTCAGCGCTAAAGTTTCTATGGCTCTTGGTGTTGTGTTTGCCGTATTGGCAGGGGTGTGGATATGGTTTTAAATCAAGCAACTCTTAAACGTGATGGTGTACAAGATTTCGTATCTTTACGTACCACGGCATTAATAATCAGCGCATATGCGATTTTTATTATCGGCTATTTTTTAGCGACGCCAGAAGTCACTTTCGAAGCCTGGACAGGCCTCTTCTCTAACCTAGCAATGAAAGGGTTTACATTAATTACCCTTGTTTGCATTATGGTTCATACCCGCATTGGCCTTTGGCAAGTTCTTACAGACTATGTTAAGTGTGCGAAGTTACGTGCTGTTTTAGGTTTTATATTAAACCTAATGGCCGTTGCTTACGTAGCTATTGGTCTAATCGTATTATGGGGTGTTTAAGTGAAATATTCTGTTCGTGAATTTGACGCCGTAGTAATTGGTGCAGGTGGTGCTGGTATGCGCGCCGCTCTAGCAATTACTGAATCTGGCAAAACGTGTGCATTAATATCTAAGGTATTCCCAACACGCTCACACACTGTATCTGCACAAGGTGGTATTACAGTAGCGCTTGGTAATTCACACGAAGACAACTGGGAATGGCATATGTACGATACCGTCAAAGGTTCCGATTTTATCGGTGACCAAGACGCTATCGAATACATGTGTCAAACAGGCCCAGAAGCTATTACTGAATTAGAAAACATGGGTCTACCATTTTCTCGTTTTGAAAATGGCCGTGTTTACCAACGTCCTTTCGGTGGTCAATCGAAAAACTTTGGTGGTGAACAAGCTGCGCGTACAGCCGCTGCAGCTGACCGAACTGGTCATGCTTTATTACACCTTCTTTATCAACAAAACGTAAAAAACAAAACAAATGTATTCTCTGAATGGTATGCACTTGATTTAGTTAAAAACGATAATGGTGACGTAGTAGGGTGTACTGCCATTGAGATTGAAACAGGTGAAATCACTTATTTCAAATCTAAAGCCGTAGTACTTGCTACTGGTGGTGCAGGTCGTATTTTTGCATCAACAACAAATGCTCACATCAATACAGGTGATGGCGTTGGTATGGCAACACGTGCTGGTATTTCTATGCAAGACATGGAAATGTGGCAGTTCCACCCAACAGGTATAGCCGGTGCTGGTACGCTAGTAACAGAAGGTTGTCGTGGTGAAGGCGGTTATCTTTTAAATAAAGATGGCGAGCGCTTCATGGAGCGCTATGCACCAAACGCGAAAGACTTAGCGTCTCGTGATGTTGTTGCACGTTCAATGATGACAGAAATTCGTGAAGGTCGTGGTTGTGACGGTCCTTGGGGTCCACATCTTAAGCTAAAACTTGACCATTTAGGTGAAGAAACGCTTAATTTACGTCTTCCAGGTGTTTGTGATCTTGCTAAAACATTTGCTCACGTTGACCCTGCAAAAGAGCCAATTCCAGTAATCCCAACGTGTCATTACATGATGGGTGGTGTGCCAACTAACGTAAATGGTCAAGCGCTACAAATCGATGCTCAAGGCAACGAAAAAGTAGTTCAAGGTTTATTTGCAGTAGGTGAGATTGCCTGTGTATCTGTACACGGTGCAAACCGCTTAGGTGGTAACTCATTACTAGATTTAGTTGTATTTGGCCGTGCTGCGGGTAACTTCTTAGGCAAATACCTTAATGACGTTGAAATATCTAAAGCCGCGTCAGAGTCTGATTTAGAAACATCACTTGCACGTTACAATCGTTGGGAAAATTCAACGACTGGGCAAGGTGAAGATCCAGTTCAAATCAAAAAAGACTTGCAGCAATGTATGCAGCTTAACTTCTCGGTATTCCGTGAAGGTGATTCAATGGCTACAGGTCTTCAAGAACTTAAAGAAATTCGTGAACGTCTGCAACATGCACGTCTTGATGATAAATCATCAGATTTCAACACGCAGCGCATCGAATGTCTAGAACTTGATAACTTAATGGAAACAGCTTACTCAACTGCAGTAGCTGCAAACTTCCGTACAGAAAGCCGTGGTGCACATTCTCGCTTTGACTTCCCAGATCGTGATGACGAAAACTGGTTATGTCACTCAGTATTCAATCCTTTAACGGATGAAATGAGCAAGCGTGATGTAAACTATGCGCCTAAAACGCGTGAAGCTTTCCCACCTAAAGCACGTGTTTACTAGGAGACAGACGATGGCACAAGTACAATTATCAGTTTATCGTTATAATCCAGATGTTGACAACGCTCCTCGTATGCAAGAATACACCTTGCAAACAGAGGAAGGTCACGACATGATGGTGTTGGACGCACTTATTCTTTTAAAAGAACAAGATCCTACATTATCTTTTCGTCGTTCATGCCGTGAAGGTGTGTGTGGATCTGATGGTGTTAACATGAATGGTAAAAATGGTTTAGCATGTATTACTCCTTTATCAACGCTACAAAAAAATGGCAAAGGTAAAATAGTAGTTCGTCCATTACCAGGATTACCAGTGGTTCGTGACCTTGTTATTGACATGAGTCAGTTCTACACTCAATACGAAAAAGTTAAGCCTTATTTAATTAATGATACGCCTGCTGCAGGCGAGCGTCTTCAATCTATTGAAGAACGTGATAAATTAGATGGGCTATACGAGTGTATTTTGTGTGCATGTTGTTCAACATCGTGTCCTTCGTTCTGGTGGAATCCAGACAAGTTCATAGGTCCAGCAGGCCTTCTTCATGCTTACCGTTTCTTAGCTGATAGCCGAGATACAGCAACTGAAGAACGTTTAGCAGATTTAGACGATGCGTTCAGCGTGTTCCGTTGTCACAGTATCATGAACTGTGTTAGCGTTTGTCCTAAGGGTCTTAACCCGACCAAAGCAATTGGACAAATCAAATCTATGTTATTAAACCGAGCGGTTTGATTACTTAGTAATTGTAAGATGGCTAATAGAGATTATTAGCCATCTTGTTATAATAACTATTAATTTCTGCGCTAAAGAAAAGGGCTTATAAATGCACGAAGGTGTGATGAAGGCATGGCTAGAATCTTCACATTTAAACGGCGGCAACGTTGCTTATGTAGAAGAGCTTTATGAAGCGTATTTAGACGATGCGACTTCTGTGCCAGAAGAATGGCGAGAAGTGTTCGAACAATTACCTAAAGTTAATGGTGTGGATGTTGAAGTAAAGCATTCAGAAGTTCGAGCGCAGTTTGCACAGCTTGCCAAAAACAAGCATAGAGAAGTAGTGGTAGCAGAGGGTAGTGGCGGTGACCTAAAACAGGTCAAAGTTCTACAACTTATTAATGCTTTCCGTTTTCGTGGACACCAAAATGCAAACCTAGATCCATTAGGCATTTGGGAACGAGAGCGTGTACGAGATTTAGAGCTAGATTACCACGACTTATCTTCAAGTGATTTTGACCGCGAGTTTAACGTAGGATCGTTTGCCGTTGGCCGCGATACTATGCCTTTAGGTGAACTATACCAAGCACTAAAAACTACATATTGTGGTTCGATTGGCGCTGAGTATATGCACATCACATCAACAGAAGAAAAACGTTGGTTACAACAGCGTTTAGAGTCTGTTCAGTCTAGGCCTAAATTCGAAAAAGAAGAAAAGCTTCGTATCCTTAAAGGATTAAC
This sequence comes from Pseudoalteromonas sp. SG45-5, assembly GCF_014164085.1. Taxonomy (NCBI): domain Bacteria; kingdom Pseudomonadati; phylum Pseudomonadota; class Gammaproteobacteria; order Alteromonadales; family Pseudoalteromonadaceae; genus Pseudoalteromonas; species Pseudoalteromonas sp. SG45-5. The sequence continues at coordinate 13,518 of NZ_JACJEM010000002.1, forward strand.
GGCAGCTGATGGACTTGAAAAATATTTAGGGGCTAAGTTCCCAGGTGCTAAGCGCTTTTCACTGGAAGGTGGCGATGCGTTAGTTCCTATGCTAAAAGAGCTTATTCACCGAGCAGGCGAAAGCGGCCAACAAGAAGCTGTTATTGGTATGGCTCACCGTGGTCGTTTAAATGTGCTTGTAAATGTACTTGGTAAAAATCCATCAGAATTATTTGATGAGTTTGCTGGAATACATAAAGAAACATTGAGCTCAGGCGATGTTAAATATCACATGGGTTACTCATCTGACTTTGCTACCAAAGGTGGCAATGTACATATGGCGCTTGCGTTTAACCCGTCTCATCTTGAAATTGTAAACCCGGTAGTTATGGGCTCAGTTCGCGCTCGTCTTGACCGCCTAAGTGACAGTTCTGGTATTAAAGCGCTCCCAATAACTATTCACGGTGACTCTGCGATTGCAGGTCAAGGTGTTGTACAAGAAACGTTTAATATGTCACAAACTAACGCGTTTAGTTGTGGTGGTAGTATTCGTATTGTTGTCAATAACCAAGTTGGCTTTACTACATCAAAACAAGATGACGTTCGTTCTACTGATTATTGTACTGACATTGCAAAAATGGTTCAGTCACCAATTTTCCATGTTAACTCTGATGATCCTGAAGCAGTCGCGTTTGTTACACAACTTGCACTTGATTTCAGAAACCAGTTTAAGCGTGACGTTGTAATCGATTTAGTGTGTTACCGTCGCCATGGTCATAATGAAGCTGATGAGCCCAATGCTACACAGCCTCTAATGTACCAAAAAATCAAAAAGCATCCTGTTCCACGTTTAATCTATGCTGATAAACTTATTGCTGAAGGCTCTTTTTCTGAACAAGAAGTTAAAGCCCTTGCTGATGAGTACCGTAACGTATTAGACGAAGGCAACTGTGTTGTTTCAGAAATTCAGCCAGAGACATCGCATTCTTCTGATTGGGCAAAGTATGTTGGCCACGAGTGGAATGTTGATTACGATGCAAGTGTATCAGTTGAAGAATTAAAAGTACTTGGTGAGAAGATAGCGTCTTACCCTGAGCAATACAAAGCACAGTCTCGCGTTAAAAAGATTTACGACGATCGTAAGTTAATGGCAAGCGGTGAGAAACCGCTCGATTGGGGAATGGCAGAAACGCTTGCTTATGCAACAATCGTAACTGAAGGCACCGATATTCGTTTAACGGGTCAAGATTCAGGCCGTGGTACATTTTTTCATCGTCATGCTGTTGTTCATGGTCAATCAGATGGTGCTACCTATACGCCGTTACAGCATTTGAGTGAAGATCAAGGTACATTCCAAGTATTTGATTCGGTCTTATCTGAAGAAGCTGTTGTTGCTTTTGAGTACGGCTATGCCACTGCGGAGCCTACTTCATTAGTACTATGGGAAGCACAATTTGGTGATTTTGCTAATGGTGCGCAAGTTGTATTTGACCAGTTTTTAAGTTCTGGTGAGCAAAAATGGGGCCGTTTATGTGGTCTCACAATATTATTACCTCATGGTTACGAAGGTCAAGGCCCAGAGCATAGTTCAGCACGTTTAGAGCGTTTCTTACAGCTGTGTGCAGATCACAATATGCAAGTGTGTGTTCCGTCTACTCCGGCACAAGTTTACGCTATGCTTCGTCGTCAATCGGTTCGACCACTTCGTCGTCCATTGATTGTTATGACGCCTAAATCGTTACTACGTCATCCGCTGGCAACTTCATCTCTTGAAGAGCTTTCACAAGGTATTTACCACAATATGATCGACGAAATCGATGATATTAAGCCTGAGAAAGTAGAACGCGTTGTATTTTGTAGTGGTAAAGTTTACTACGAACTATTACAAGAGCGTCGTAAGCTTGAACAAGATAATGTTGCAATTGTACGTGTTGAACAATTATATCCGTTCCCACACGATGAAATGCAAACGATTATGGAACGCTATCAACACGTTACTGATTTTGTATGGTGTCAAGAAGAGCCGCAAAACCAAGGTGCATGGTATTGTTCACAGCATCACTTTGTTGATGCAATCCCACAAGGTGCTAAATTAAAGTATGCAGGTCGTAAAGCCTCTGCATCACCAGCGTGTGGTTACATGTCAGTACATACTAAAGAACAACAAGCGCTCGTTGCCGACGCGCTTACTATAGAAAATAAAGGATAAGCAATGAGCACAGAAATTAAAGTTCCTGTTCTTCCTGAGTCGGTTGCAGATGCTACCGTTGCTACATGGCATGTAAGTGTTGGCGACAAAGTAACTCGCGATCAAAACTTAGTAGACATTGAAACAGATAAAGTGGTTTTAGAAGTGGTTGCACAGCACGACGGTGTAATTACAGAAATATCACAAGAAGAAGGTGCAACCGTACTTGGCGATCAAGTTATGGGTTTACTTGGTGATGCTGATGCAGCGCCAGCAAGTGAAGGTTCAACTAAAGAAGAATCAGCACCCGCTAAATCAGAAGACGCGCCAGCGGCGCAATCAGCACCAGCATCAGAAGGTAAAGAAGTGGACATTAAAGTACCTGTACTTCCAGAATCAGTTGCAGACGCAACAATTGCTACATGGCATGTACAACCAGGTGACGCGGTAACACGTGACCAAAACTTGGTAGATATTGAAACAGATAAAGTTGTTCTTGAAGTAGTTGCTCAAGACGATGGCATCATGGGTGATATCATTCACGGCGAAGGCGATACTGTATTAGGCGAGCAAGTAATTGGTTCGGTTAAAGCAGGCGGTGCACCAGCGGCTCCAGCTGCAAAAGCAGACTCAGCGCCAGCAGCAGATTCAAGCGAAAGTTCAGATGTATTAACACCATCAGTTCGTCGTTTAATCGCTGAGAAAGGCCTAGACGCTTCTAAGATTAATGGCACGGGTAAAAATGGTCGTGTAACTAAAGAAGACGTTGATACTTTCTTAAAAGCACCAGCGTCAGCGGCTAAAAAAGCAGAAGCTTCTGCTCCAGCAGCACCGATGGGCGATCGTACTCAAAAACGTGTTCCAATGACGCGTTTACGTAAAACGATTGCAACACGTCTTCTTGAAGCTAAAAACTCAACTGCAATGTTAACAACATTCAACGAAGTGAACATGGAACCAATCATGAGCCTTCGTAAGCAGTACCAAGAAGTGTTTGAAAAGCGTCATGGTATTCGTTTAGGTTTCATGTCTTTCTACGTGAAAGCGGTAACTGAAGCACTTAAACGTTTCCCAGATGTTAACGCATCAATTGATGGTGACGATATTGTTTACCATAACTATTTTGATATCAGCATTGCAGTATCTACTCCACGTGGTCTAGTTACTCCAGTACTTAAAGATTGTGACAAATTATCTGTTGCTGAAATCGAAAAAGGTATTCGTGAACTAGCACTTAAAGGTCGTGATGGTAAGCTTACGCTTGCTGATATGACCGGTGGTAACTTCACTATTACTAACGGTGGTGTATTTGGTTCATTACTATCTACACCTATCATTAACTTGCCACAATCTTCGATTTTGGGTATGCATAAAATCCAAGACCGTCCTATGGCGGTTAATGGTAAAGTAGAAATACTGCCTATGATGTATTTAGCACTTTCTTATGATCACCGTATCATTGATGGTAAAGAATCTGTTGGTTTCTTAGTGACTATTAAAGAGTTACTTGAAGATCCAACTCGCTTATTGCTAGATGTTTAATCTAGTTGTATGAAATGTAAGCTGTGGATGAAGATTCACAGCTTTTTTTTTGCGCCTTTGGTCGTACTGGGGTTTTCATGTTAAGCCTTGGGATCTATACTAGGTGCGCAATTTGGGATAGTTGTCTGTTTATAAAAATAGTCAGCTCTTTTAGTATAAAAAATTGGATAAAGCATCATGAATTTGCATGAGTATCAGGCAAAACAACTTTTTGCCGAATATGGTTTACCAGTTTCTCAAGGTTTCGCTTGCGATACACCTGAAGAAGCTGCAGCAGCTGCTGAAAAGATCGGCGGTGATATGTGGGTTGTTAAAACTCAGGTTCACGCAGGTGGACGTGGTAAAGCTGGCGGTGTAAAGCTAGTTAAAACGATCGACGAAGTAAAAGCGTTTGCAGCTAACTGGTTAGGTAAAAACCTAGTTACTTACCAAACAGACGAGAAAGGCCAGCCAGTTGCTAAAATTTTAGTAGAAAGCTGTACTGACATTGCTAACGAATTGTACCTAGGTGCAGTAGTTGACCGTGCATCTCGTAAAGTAGTTTTCATGGCGTCTACTGAAGGCGGCGTTGAAATTGAAACTGTTGCTGAAGAAACACCTGAACTTATCCACAAAGCTGAGATCGATCCGTTAGTAGGTCCTCAAGCTTACCAAGCACGTGAACTTGGTTTCAAACTGGATCTTAACCCAGTACAAATGAAACAGTTCGTTAAGATTTTCATGGGTCTTGGTAAAATGTTCACTGATTTTGATTTCGCATTACTTGAAATCAACCCGTTAGTAATCACAGACGAAGGTAACCTTCACTGTCTTGACGGCAAAATCGGCATTGATGGTAATGCACTTTACCGTCAACCTAAAATCCGTGAGTTCCACGATCCATCTCAAGAAGATGCTCGTGAAGCACATGCAGCAAGCTTTGAGCTTAACTACGTAGCCCTTGATGGCAACGTTGGTTGTATGGTTAACGGTGCAGGCCTAGCGATGGGTACTATGGACATCGTAAACTTACACGGTGGCAAACCAGCTAACTTCCTAGATGTTGGCGGCGGCGCGACGAAAGAGCGTGTTTCTGAAGCATTCAAAATCATTCTTTCTGACGACAATGTTAAAGCTGTTTTAGTAAACATCTTTGGCGGTATCGTTCGTTGTGACATGATTGCTGAAGGCATCATTGGCGCAGTTAAAGAAGTAGGCGTAAACGTACCAGTAGTTGTACGTTTAGAAGGTACTAATGCTGAACTAGGTCGTGAAGTGCTAGCTAAATCTGACCTTAACATCATCGCTGCTGAATCACTAACAGACGCTGCTGAGAAAGTAGTTGCTGCTGCGGAGGGCAAATAATGTCTGTATTAATCAATAAAGATACAAAAGTTATCTGTCAAGGTTTCACAGGTGGTCAGGGTACTTTCCATTCTGAGCAAGCACTTGAGTACGGTACTCAAATGGTTGGTGGTGTAAGCCCAGGTAAAGGCGGTCAAACGCACCTTGGTCTTCCAGTATTCAACACAGTTCGTGATGCAGTACAAGAAACAGGCGCAACTGCGTCAGTTATCTATGTACCAGCACCTTTCTGTAAAGATGCAATCTTAGAAGCTATCGATGCTGGCATTGAGCTGATTGTTTGTATCACTGAAGGTATCCCCACACTTGATATGGTTGACGTTAAAGTTAAACTAGATCAAACAGGTACTCGTATGATCGGTCCTAACTGCCCAGGTGTTATCACTCCTGGCGAGACTAAGATTGGTATCATGCCTGGCCATATCCACAAACCTGGTAAAGTAGGAATTGTTTCTCGCTCTGGTACTTTAACGTACGAAGCAGTTAAGCAAACTACGGATGCTGGTTTTGGTCAGTCTACGTGTGTTGGTATTGGTGGTGATCCAATTCCAGGTACTAACTTTATCGACGTTTTAGAAATGTTCGAAAAAGATCCACAAACTGAAGCAATCGTAATGATTGGTGAAATCGGTGGTACTGCAGAAGAAGAAGCTGCAGAGTACATCAAAGCTAACGTAACTAAACCTGTAGTATCTTACATTGCTGGTGTTACTGCACCAGAAGGTAAGCGTATGGGTCACGCTGGCGCGATCATCGCAGGCGGTAAAGGTACTGCTGATGAGAAATTTGCTGCATTAGAAGCTGCGGGCGTAAAAACTGTACGTTCACTTGCTGATATCGGTAAAGCACTTAAAGAGAAAACAGGCTGGTAATCGCTTATTTTTCTTAAAAAAGGCTCGCTTATGCGAGCCTTTTTGTTATCCGGTAAAAAATTTTAGAATGGGTAACTGATATGCTGAAAAAAGCGTACCGATAAGTCTTGGCGCTGTTTATTTATAGAAAGTTCATCACATAAACTGTGAATTGTTTTTTCTACTTGATTCATAAATCGCCCATAGCCTATCTCATGTTTATTTTGGTTGGTAGCAGCAACGACAAAGTGTATGGTTTCGACAAGTTTATTTGCTTCATAAAAGCATTTGATTTGGCTTTCTATTGATTCAACGTCAAAACTCAGTTTTTGTAGTTCAGCATTGCCTTCATTGTTATCTATTTTACTATTTCGGATAATAGGTATCGCACCATTGGCGACCATTGCACCATGTGTTAGCTTGTTATTTTTACATACACGCTCAAAATTATCTGCAAAGTAGTCGTAAAATTTTCCGAAATCGTGATTATTCACCAGTGTTTGAAATTGCGTTTTGATAGCTCGGGACACGGGAATAGTAAACGTTGCGTATGTCATCTCGGCATATTCATCCGGTATATTACATTGCCTAGATTGATAACGCGGGTAGAGGCTTCTTAGCTTGTAACCATAGCTTTCTTTATTGCCTTTTTCTTTAGCAAATAAATCGTAAGTAAGATGTTGGTGATCGCGCAATTTAAATTGAGATTGATTTATAAATAATTGTTCTTGTAACAGATTTAAAACTTTTTGTACTTTATTATGAAATTGCGCTGAGTTTGCACGTAAATCTTCACCTGTTGCGAGAAATAACAAACGTATTTTTTTGCTCTGTGTATTTGGTGTGTAATAAAGTTTATGGGCTTCGTGATAGCGAGGGTTATAAAAAAACAACATTTGCTTATCCGTTTCTAATTGATAAGCCTCATCATGAAAACGCACCACAGGTAGCTTATCGTTTGCTAGCAAATGTACGTTATGGAGTTCGTACTCATCACAATACGCAAATAACTGACGCGCAATACGCTCATAGCAACAATTTATAGTGCTAAAGCTATTATAAAACGCTTCGTTAGGGGTTATTTCAGCTAATAAATAGTGGTTAGCGCGTGCATTAGTTGGAATATATACGCGATGTTGGTTAAGTGTAGCCATCTTCGAATCCTTATAAAGTAGGTTATCGGCTTACTATAATTGGCTTTGATGACCTAAATATTGCGCTAAAACAAATTTTATTGATAAATAACAGTTCAAGTGAATTAAAGTTAATCAATATCTAAAATAAACCTTAAGCTATTGCTGTATGTTAGTGATTGTTTTTGTAATAATGGATTAGTTTTGTTATTACGTAATATTTAGAGGATTGCACTCCTATGGCGGAAATTGAGAATCGCCCAAGTAACTTTATTAGAACCCGAATTGATGAAGATTTAGCAAGTGGAAAGCATGCAACTACGCATACACGTTTTCCACCTGAACCAAACGGCTTTTTACATATTGGCCATGCAAAATCAATTTGTTTAAATTTTGGTATTGCGAAAGACTACAATGGTTTATGTAACCTACGTTTTGATGATACAAACCCTGAAAAAGAAGACATTAACTACGTTAATTCTATAAAAGAAGATGTACAGTGGTTAGGCTTTAATTGGGATGGCGATATAAAGTATTCTTCTAACTATTTTGATACTTTATATGGTTACGCTGTTGAGTTAATTAATAAAGGCTTAGCGTACGTGTGCTTTTTAACAGCAGATGAAGCGCGCCAGTACCGTGGCACATTAAAAGAGCCAGGTAAAAACAGCCCACACAGAGATACAGCGGTTGAAGAAAACCTCGCATTATTTGAAAAAATGCGTGCGGGTGAATTCAAAGAAGGCGAGTGTGTTCTGCGTGCAAAAATTGATATGGCAAGCTCTTTTATGGTGCTGCGCGATCCAATTATTTATCGTGTACGTTTTGCTCATCACCACCAAACAGCTGATAAGTGGTGCATTTACCCAATGTATGACTTTACGCACTGTATTTCAGATGCACTTGAAGGCATTACACATTCGTTATGTACACTCGAGTTTCAAGATAACCGTCGTTTATATGATTGGGTACTTGATAATATCAGTCTAGAGTGTCACCCACAGCAAATTGAGTTTTCACGCTTGAATCTTGAATACACTATTATGTCTAAGCGTAAGCTAAGTGATTTAGTAGTAAATAACTTTGTTGAAGGGTGGGATGATCCACGTATGCCTACTATTGCAGGTCTACGTCGTCGTGGTTATACACCAGGGTCAATTCGTGAGTTTTGTTTGCGCATTGGCGTAACAAAACAAGAGAATATGGTTGAAATGGGCATGCTTGAAGCGTGTATCCGTGAAGACTTAAACGAAAATGCACCACGTGCAATGGCCGTACTCGATCCTGTTAAAATTGTTATTGAAAACTACGATGCAGACAAGATTGAGGTTTTATCTGTGGCTAATCACCCAAATAAAGAAGAAATGGGTCGTCGTGATGTGCCGTTTACGCGTGAAATTTATATCGAACGTGAAGATTTTAAAGAAGAAGCAAATAACAAGTTCAAACGTTTAGTACTTGATAAAGAAGTACGCTTACGTGGTGCTTATGTTATTAAAGCCCTGCGTGTCGAAAAAGACGAAAATGGCGAAATCACAACTATTTTTTGTACTTACGACAGCGAAACACTTGGTAAAAACCCAAGTGATGGACGTAAAGTAAAAGGCGTTATTCACTGGGTTTCAGCACCAGAGTCTATCACTGCAGAAGTACGTTTATATGACCGTTTATTTAGCGTGGCAAACCCAGCAGCCGCTGATGAGTTTGAAACAACACTAAACCCAGAATCACTGGTTGTTTTATCAAATGCGAAACTAGAGCCATCACTTGCTAATTCACAAGCAGAGCAGGGTTTTCAGTTTGAGCGTACAGGTTATTTCTCTCGTGATTCTAAATCAGAGAATGTGGTATTTAACCAAACAGTGGGTCTTCGCGATTCATGGTCTAAAACACAGTAGCTACGTTTAATAATGAGCCTGTATTTATACCGGCTCACTATATCTACCGTCTTTTAGGCACAAAAAAACCTGCACTTAGCAGGTTTTTTTATTGCTTTTAAAAGCGGTATTAGCTGTTTGCATCGCTAAATGCTTTACACGCTACTTTATCGTTACACTCACCGTATAAATATAAAGAATGGTTTGTAAGTTTAATACCATTTTCTTCGGAAATTTCAAGTTGACGACGTTCAATCATCTCATCTTCAAACTCTACAACTTTACCACACTTCAAACATACTAAATGATCGTGGTGCGTGCTTCCTGAAAGTTCAAATACAGATTTACCACCTTCAAAGTGATGACGGCTTACAATACCCGCATCATCAAATTGGTTAAGTACACGATATACAGTCGCAAGACCGATTTCTTCACCTAGATCCAAAAGAATTTTGTAAACATCTTCAGCGCTGATGTGTTGGTTATCTGGAGATTGTAAAATCTCTAATATTTTAATACGCGGTAAAGTTACTTTTAAACCGGCTTTTTTAAGTTCCAAGTTATGATCAGTCATTAAATCTGTCTCAATTTTATTTGGTTATACTAGACATCTTGCAAAGATGTACACGACACATTAGCAATAAACAGGATAACGTGCCTAAGCGTGAAGTGCAAAGAACAATTGACTTATATTCTCACTAAAGCTTAAAACACTAACTGTTTGATAATTATTTAAACAGTTAGTGTAATGCGCAGAAAATTAGTCAGCTAATTCACTTAAACACATTTCTTCATATACTTGAGCAGACCATGCTTTAACACGCTGTTCTGTAAGCTCAGGTTGACGGTCTTCGTCGATACCCAAACCAACAAAATGCTTGTCGTCAGCCATACCTTTTGATGCTTCAAAGTCATAGCTATCACTTGGCCAATGGCCGACAACAATCGCGCCACGTTCAGTCACGATATCGTTGATCATGCCCATAGCATCCAAAAAGTACTCAGCGTAATCTTCTTGGTCTCCGCAACCAAAAATAGCAACAAGTTTACCTTCAAAGTCAACTTCTTCAAGCTCTGGGAAAAAGTCATCCCAGTCACATTGCGCTTCACCGTAGTACCAAGTAGGGATACCGAATAAGATTAAATCAAATTCAGCAATCTCTTCTTTAGAGCTTTTTGCAATATCATGAACAGCCACTAGCTTTTTACCCAATTCTTTTTGGATCATTTTTGCTACGTGTTCTGTGTTACCTGTGTCACTTCCGAAAAAAATGCCTACACTTGCCATGGATTTAAAACCTTTTATGTATCAATAGCCAATCTTTCTTGTAAAATCGTTTCAATCAGCGCACTGCGGCTAATATTTTGTGCATCTGCCATATCACTCAATGCTTGATATAACTGCGATGAAACTTTAAATTCAACACGCTTTAGACCACGTGCTTTATCTCTTTTTATTTGATTACGTTTATTTACCTTTAACTGCATATCCCGAGAAAGGGGATTGGTTTTAGGTCTGCCTGGGCGTTTTTCGTATTCAAATAAATCGAGTGTTGTTCTATCTGTTTCTGACTTCGCCATGCTTAACCTACACCTGCGCCTTGCCAAAATACTTGAATAAGCCCTTTAGCAATAAAGCCTGAACACCCTAAAAAGAGTACGCCCCAAACAATATACTGTCCGAACTTAGGCACATTACCACTTTTTAGTACGTCTTTAATTGCCATGCCGATGAATATGAAAATACCGGCTAAGCCAAAATACAACCCTAGGGTATCAAATTCGTTAATTAACTGACTGACCATCAACGTATAACCTTTAAATTAAACGGCGCGTACTATAGCATATAAATATACATATATTTAGTACGCAAAATCAAAAACACGCGATTAAAATTACTTTAAATCGCAGTTAAAAAGTCATTTATTGCTTTATTAACAGCAAGTGGCTTTTGTGCATGAAGCCAATGTCCTGCGCCATGAATGATTTTAGCTTTGGTGTTTTTAAAGCGCGCTGTAATTACACTACGATGCTCAGGCAGAATATAGTCAGAATCATTCCCTTTGATAAAAAGAGTATCGCATAAACAAGAATTGTTTTCATTAACGTTGGCTGTAATTGTTGAATATTTTTCATCAAGCACATTTAAGTTAAATCGCCATGCAAATTGACCTTGCTCATTTTTAGCAAGGCTTTTAAGCAAAAACTGTCGGACCCCAAGCTCTTCAATAAAAGGCTGCATTAGTGTATCGGCTTGTTTTCGATCGTCGATTGATTGCGCTGCAACCGCTTTTAATGCTTGCAGTATTTTTGTATGGCGTGGCGGATAGCTAACGGGTGCAATATCAAGTACGACTAGTTTATTTACCCGCTCAGGGTGGGTAAGTGCTAATTCCATTGCGACTTTACCACCCATAGAGTGCCCAACTAAGTGTGCTTTATCTATATTTAAGTGATCTAGTAACACAACAATATCTTGTGCCATTGCAGGATAGTTCATTTCATCGCTATGAGGTGACAGGCCATGATTACGTAAATCAACGTTTATAACATTAAAGTGTTCACTTAATGGCTTGGCGATTACATTTAAGTTTTCTAATGATCCAAAAAGCCCGTGGATCAAAATAACATTAGGACCTTGCCCTTGTTGCTTGTAATTTAACTGCATACTAGCCTCCTGAAAATTTGGCCATAGTTTGCCGAGCATTGCATTAAAAAGCAAAAAATACAGCGACTATTTATCTAATTCGGCTTTTGGATGTTAAATCAACAAGAGGGCGTTAAATAATAGTCTATTTATATGTTTGCAGTATATGTTGTCGGGAGTGCTTGTTGTAACTCGCATTTCTAATTGGTTTGGGTATAATCAGTCGGGAGAAAAAATGTGACCCGTAATAACAGGAAGAACATGAAACAAATCGACATAGACGACGAGTTATATCAATATATTGCAAGCAATACGCAAAGTATTGGCGAAAGTGCATCCACTATTTTACGTCGTTTATTAAATCTGAGTGGCGAAAAAATTCAATCTGCAAACGTAGAACTAACTCAAAACAATCAAACTGCGACAATGTCTACCTGCGCATTGAAGACCTCTGAGCTAGCTGTTGAGCCATCAAAAAAACAAAAAACGCTTGCTGTCACACCGGTGAAGCAAAAAAATGATAATGTTTTTAATGTATTGAACAAAGAAGAACTGGCAATGCAAAAAGGCGTTGTAGGGCGTTTTTTGTTTATTTTAAGTGCATTTTACCGCACTCATAAAACTGATTTTTCGGCCGTATTAGATATTAAAGGTCGCGACCGAGTATATTTTGCTACCAGCAAAGAAGCCTTAGTTAATAGCGGCAGCAGTATGAATCCTAAAAACATAACTGATAGTGAATATTGGGTTATGACGAACTCTAATACAACGCGTAAAAAAATGATGCTTCATGAAGTTGCTCTTTGCCTTGGATATAGTGCAGAGCAAGCTGAAAAAATTCGCGATTACTTGTAAGGAAATATAATGGCTATTCACTCAGGCGCAGGCAAAACAGCTCCACAATCGGCGCTGGTTAATGTTCCAAAATTAGTTTCTGCCTATTACTTAAATGAACCCGATCTTGAACAATTCCCAGAGCATTGTGTTGCTTTTGGTACATCAGGCCATAGAGGTTGTTCTTACGATGTTAAATTTAACGAGTCGCATATTTTAGCTATTACACAGGCTATTTGCGATTACAGAAAACAAAATGATATTTTTGGTCCGTTATTTTTAGGTAAAGATACACACGCATTGAGTGAGGCCGCGTTTAACTCCGCCATTGAAGTACTCGTTGCTAACGAAGTGCAAGTGATCACACAAGAAAACGGCGATTTTACTCCAACACCTGTGATCAGCCACGCCATTGTCAGCCATAATAAGTTACACCCAAATGAATTAGCAGATGGTATTGTCGTTACGCCTTCGCATAATCCTCCTGAAGATGGTGGTTTTAAATATAACCCACCTAATGGCGGGCCTGCTGATACCGACGTCACTAAATGGATTGAAGACAGAGCTAATCAGCTATTATTAGAAGATTTAGTCGAGGTAGAGCTATTTCCATTCGCTAAAGCATCGCGCTCAGGTTTTATTCGATACGAAGATTTGATGACGCCATACATTGATGATTTAGCAAATATCGTTAATTTAAAAGCAATTAGCGATGCAGGTATCAAAATAGGTATCGATCCCCTGGGTGGTTCAGGTATACATTTTTGGCCTGTCATAGCAAAAAAATATAATTTAGATTTAACCGTTGTTAATGATGTTGTCGACCCTCGCTTTGCTTTTATGCCGCTGGATAAAGATGGCAAAATTCGTATGGACTGCTCATCGCCTTATTCAATGGCTAATCTTATTGCATTGAAAGATGATTTTGATATTTCGATTGGTAACGATCCTGACTACGACCGTCACGGTATTGTAACGCCAGATGGTTTAATGAATCCAAATCACTTTTTAGCAGTTGCTATAGACTACTTACTTAAATACCGAGATTGGAACTCTAACGTAGAAATTGGTAAAACACTGGTTTCTAGCTCTATGATCGACAAGGTCGCTTTGCGAAACAACCGTAAAGTAAAAGAAGTACCAGTGGGTTTTAAATGGTTTGTTGAAGGTCTAAGTAAAGGCAAACTTGCTTTTGGTGGCGAAGAAAGTGCAGGTGCTGCATTTTTACGTTTTGATGGCTCTGTATGGTGTACAGATAAAGACGGCTTTATTATGGGGCTGCTTGCTGCCGAAATATTGGCCGTAACGGGTAAAACACCATCAGCACTTTATAAAGAGTTAGAACAAGAATTTGGCTCTCCAATTTATAAACGCCTTGATGCACCGGCAACAAGTGGTCAAAAATCACGTTTAAAAGCATTGAGTGCCGCTGATGTTAAAGCCGATACGCTTGCTGGCGAGCCTATTTTGCAAAAATTGACTCATGCACCGGGTAACGATGCCGCTATCGGCGGTTTAAAAGTGGTCACCGAAAACGGCTGGTTTGCAGCGCGTCCTTCAGGTACCGAAGATATTTATAAAATTTACCTTGAATCTTTCAAAGGTGAAGCGCATTTAGCATTGCTAGAAAAAGAAGCTAAAAAGCTTGTAGATTCAGTTATTAGCTAACTGAGTTTAATAATTTTGAAAACGGCTGATTTATTCAGCCGTTTTTGCATCTATCCCTTGAGCATTATTGTACCAATTTTATTAAAACATGATCACTTTAGCGTATTAAATAACTCACTAACTACGTAAAAAATTATTTATATAGAGCAGCTATGTATCATAATTTTAGCCTTGTTATTGAGCTATTTTCTTGTCGCTATAATAGATCATTAATTTAATGCAATTGGTATTAAAAGTAGACGCTTGAGGTTTTATTCTCATATTCTATAAAAGGGCTTATTACATGTCAGCCAATCCATCTTACTTAAATGAATTAAAACTAACCGGTGATTTTTTAACGCTTAGCCGTAATAACGAATGGCATTTAGATGCAGGTGAGTTTGTTTTAGATAATGGCACGCGTGTGAATATACACGACACCGGAGTAATAGAGTTTCAACCTGCGGTTAAAACAACAAAAGATGTGGTTTATTCAAGTGCTGTACACGGTAACGAAACTGCACCAATCGAAATTTGTGACGCACTGATCACACAAATTATAAACGGTGAGCTAATACTTAAGCAGCGTGCCTTGTTTATTTACGGCAATCCGCAATCGATTAATATTGGTTTGCGTTTTGTAGAAGAAAATTTAAATAGATTATTTAATGGCTACCATACAGTTGAAGGCGTGCCAATGAATAATGAGCGCACCCGCGCTGCAAAGCTTGAGCAATATGTAAGTGATTTCTATGCACGTGGCGAGCTAGGAAGTAGCCGATGTCATTACGATTTACACACTGCAATTAGAGGCTCCAAAAACGAAAAGTTTGCGGTATATCCATTTTTGCATGGTAAACCGTGGAAAAAATCTCAGCTACAGTTTTTATTAAGCTGTGGTGTAAACACCGTGCTTATGATGAAATCACCTGCGACAACGTTTAGTTACTATTCATCATTTGTACATGGTGCAGATTCTTTCACGGTTGAACTTGGTCAAGTTAAGCCATTTGGTGAAAACGATATGACCCGCTTTGAAAAAACAAAGCAAACGTTAACTGCATTAATTAGCCAAAATGAAGTGCAATACCCTAAATTCAATGCAAATGATTTTGAACTTTTTGCAGTGCATCGCACAATTAACAGAACACAGGATGATTTTAGTTTTCCTTTTTCAGATGACGCCGAGAACTTTACAGGCTTTGCGAAAGGTGAACTACTTGCAACCGATGGTGATACACCGTTTTATGCCAACGTTGAAGGCGAGGCTATTATTTTCCCAAATGCAAATGTCGCGTTAGGACAAAGAGCGCTGTTGACTGTTATCCCGATGAATATTGGTAGTAATTTCGTATAAGCTCACTCATCAGACCACTGCTAACCTTAAGTTAACTATATGATTACTATTAATTAAAGTAACCGTATTGTTAACTTGCCACTTATTTAACCAGTATTTGCTTTTGTTTTGTCTTAGATCTGTTGAATAACACTTTACGTTAACGTAAAGTGTTGGCAGCTTTAATTAAAGATAGTGCAGATATTGCAAAGTTTAACCTGCAATAATCACCCACAATAATAATTTAAAGGGGCACTGTTTTACCGACAACAAAAGAAGGTAGGTTATGAGTAATCCAAATAACGTATCGCTGAATATTAACCACACGCTTGAATTTATTGACGGCCAAGCACTTAATATTCCAACCCTTAGTATTTTAACTGAGGATGGCGACATTCACCCTAGTGCAACCGCACCTGATATTTCAAAACATACCGCGATTAAATTATACGAAACAATGCGTTTTATACGTTTATTGGATGAGCGTATGCAAGGTGCACAACGCCAAGGCCGTGTTAGTTTTTATATGCAATGTTTAGGTGAAGAGGCCGCTGTTACTGCCTCTGCTGCAGCACTTGATCAAGACGATATGATTATGGCTCAGTATCGTGAACAAGCTGCACTGCATTATCGTGGTTTTACCCTAGATCAATTTATGAACCAAATGTTTTCAAATGAATTGGATTTAGGCAAAGGTCGTCAAATGCCAATTCACTATGGTTCTAAAGCGCTAAACTACATGACGATTTCATCGCCATTGGGTACGCAAATACCACAGGCAACAGGTTATGCATATGGCCAAAAAATAAAGCACATCGACGCAAAAACTGGCGAGCTTGCAAGCACAATTGATAATGTGACTATTTGTTACTTTGGTGAAGGTGCGGCATCGGAAGGTGACTTTCATGCGGGTTTAAATATGGCGGCTGTTCACAGAGCGCCGGTTATATTTTTTGCACGTAATAACGGTTATGCAATATCAACCCCTGCTGATGAACAGTTTAAAGGTGATGGCATTGCATCTCGCGGTGTCGGTTATGGCATTAAAACAATTCGTGTTGATGGCACAGATGCACTGGCTGTGTATGCGGCGACTAAAAAAGCACGGGATATAGCCTCTACACAAGGTGAACCAGTACTCATAGAATCGATTGCTTATCGATTAGGTGCGCACTCTACGTCAGACGATCCAAGTGGCTATCGCTCTAAAGATGAAGAAGCAAACCACCAAGCGTGTCCAATAGATAAATTTAGAAAATGGCTGGTCAAGCAAGACTGGTTAAACGAAGAAGACGATACAAAAGCGAAAGAATCAATCCGTGAAGAAATTTTAGCGGCGCTTAAGCGTGCTGAAGTTATTGCAAAACCCGCATTAGAAGAGCTAGTGTCGGATGTTTACGATACGCCAATTCCGTTATTACAACGCCAGTACGAGCAATTAAAAGAACATATCAAACAGCATCCAGATGCTTACCCAGTCACAGCAGGGAGAATTAAGTAATGGCTAAAATGAACATGCTCCACGCAATTAACTCTGCGCTCGACATCACGATGAATGAACATCCTCAAGCCTGCATTTTTGGTGAAGACGTTGGTTACTTTGGTGGTGTATTTAGAGCAACATCGGGCTTGCAAGAAAAATACGGTAAGCATCGTGTTTTTAATACACCTTTAACAGAGCAAGGCATTTTAGGCTTTGCTAATGGTTTAGCGGCATTTGGTGCACCTGCACTGGCTGAAATTCAGTTTGCTGATTATATTTTTCCTGCCTTTGATCAAATAGTAAATGAAGCTGCTAAGTTTCGTTATCGCAGTGGTAATGAATTTGATGTGGGTAACTTAACCATTCGTACACCTTATGGTGGTGGTATTGCTGGTGGTTTATACCATTCACAGTCACCAGAAGCTTATTTTGCGCACACACCGGGTTTAAAAGTGGTTGTACCGCGCAACCCTTATCAAGCGAAAGGTTTATTACGCGCATCAATTAAAGATGACAACCCAGTAATATTTTTTGAACCAAAACGTTTATATCGCGCATCAATTGGCGAAGTACCAGAAGAAGATTACAGCATTGAATTAGGCACAGCTGAAGTAGTGCAAGAAGGCGCTGATATTACGCTATTAGCCTGGGGTGCTCAAATGGAGATTATCGAAGATGCGGCTAAACAAGCGAAAGAGCAAGGGATTAGCTGTGAGGTGATTGATCTTCGCAGCATATTACCATGGGATGTAGATACAATTGCTAAATCGGTTATTAAGACTGGGCGTTTAATTGTCAGCCATGAAGCACCTATAACCAATGGTTTTGGGGCAGAAATAGCGGCGACTATCCAGCAAGAATGTTTTCTTCATTTAGAGTCACCAATTTTACGTGTATGTGGCTTAGATACGCCATACCCATTGGCGCTAGAAAAAGAATATGTACCAGATGCATTAAAAGTGTTAGCTGCAATTAAACAATCAATGGATTTTTAGGGGTTATCATGGCTAAAGATTTTATATTACCCGATATTGGTGAAGGCATTGTTGAATGCGAAGTTGTTGAGTGGCTAGTGCAAGAAGGCGATACTGTATCTGAAGATCAGCCAATTTGTGATGTAATGACAGACAAAGCATTAGTGCAAATTCCGGCTGTGCATGATGGCGTTATTTCAAAGCTATATTATCAAAAAGGTGAAATTGCTAAAGTACATGCCCCTTTATTTGCTATGGATGTAGCGGGTGAGAATAAGCATAATGAAGCTGCTCAAGAAACACTTCAAACTGCACCTCAAACTAATAACAACGCAGCTGATTTGGTTGAGGACTTTATACTCCCTGATATTGGTGAAGGTATTGTTGAGTGTGAAATTGTCGATTGGTTAGTCGCAGAAGGCGACGAAATAGAAGAAGATCAAGCGGTTTGTGACGTGATGACCGACAAAGCATTAGTGCAAATTCCGGCAAAATACACAGGCACAGTGCAAAAGCTTTACTATCAAAAAGGTGAAATAGCGAAAGTACATAGCCCATTGTTTCAAATGACAATTGCGGGCAGTGCAACAAAACCTAATGTTGATATAAACCAAGCTGTCGTAAAGGCTCAAGCTAATGCTGTCGCTGAAAAAGTTGCCCCTGTTAAAATGCAGCAAGCTGCTAAAGTTATCAATCAAAAAGCGGTTGCATCACCTGCGGTTCGTCGCAAAGCACGTGAACTTGATATTGATTTAACGAGTGTACCTGGCAGTGGCAAGAATGGGCGTATTTACAAGCAAGATATTGAAGAGTATATAAAAGGCGAAGTGCCAAATACGATTGATACGTCACCGCTTAATAGTGATGCTTCTCAAAGTGCAGTACAAAACCAAATGCAGAATACAACTGGTGGCGTACGAGTCGAGCCTATTAAAGGCATTAAAGCGGCTATGGCAAAGCAAATGGTGGCTTCGGTCTCTACAATCCCACACTTTACGTTTTGTGATGAAATTGATTTAACCGATCTTATCGCCTTAAGAGGCTCTATGAAGGAGCAATACAAGGCGCAAGGCGTTAAGCTCACTATGATGCCGTTTTTTGTAAAAGCGTTGTCACTTGCAATGAAAGAGTACCCAGTACTTAATTCTAAAGTAAATGATGAATGCTCTGAGCTGACTTATTATAACGATCATAATATCGGAATCGCAGTCGACTCAAAAATAGGTCTATTAGTCCCTAATATTAAATCGTGTCAGAGTAAAAGTATTGTAGATTTAGCAAATGATTTAACTCGATTGACCGAGTCCGCTAGAGAAGGGCGTGTTGCACCGGATGATTTAAAAGGTGGGACAATTAGCATCTCTAATATTGGTGCAATTGGCGGTACTATTGCGACACCTATTATTAATAAACCAGAAGTGGCTATTGTTGCGCTAGGAAAGTTACAGCATTTACCGCGTTTTGATAGCAACGGGCAAGTCGTGAGCAGAGCAATTATGCAAGTAAGCTGGTCTGGCGATCATCGCGTTATTGATGGCGGTACGATTGCACGCTTTAATAACGTGTGGAAATCTTATCTAGAAAACCCATCGACAATGATGATGGCTATGAGTTAATAGCTTTTAAAAGAATTCCTTTTAGCAGAATCATCAACAACATTGTTTGTGATTAAGAAAGGCTCGGCAACTGCTGAGCCTTTCTTGTTGGCTATTTACAAAAGATTTAAATTTCAGCGAAAAAATACAAGCTATAACCTATTAATAAAGCAGGAACTGATGTATACAATGTCGCGATAATAGCTGCTTTCGGGGCCATTGCAATTGCTGGAAATAACGCATCCCCATCATTAGAAATCGCGTTCCCTACTAAAGCACTAAAAGGAATAATGCCTTGAATATAAAGCGTTGTAACAATTATTTGCGGACCACAACCAGGTAAAAACCCTATAAGCACTGCAATTAATGGGGCTAAATAGGCGTAATGTACAAACCACGTTTTTAAATCAAGTCCTGCAATGTTAACCAAAATCTCAAATAGCATAAAAGAGGCGACAACCCACGCCGTTACAAAGTGTGTGTCTTGTAATACTTTTATTATTTTAGAAGGGGGGTTACATGCATCGTCTTCTGACGTTACTTCTTGATAGCTTTCACCTCTTGACGAAAGTGCCCAAATACTAACAATAAATAAAGCCATTACCGCACCAAATAGCGTAATCACAGTGCTTGTACTTGCACCATACTGTGAAAAATCAATATTAAACGCAATCAAAAATGCAATTACAAGGCTTGGTATAATTGCAACCATCCAAACCGGTTTACTGATTTTAATAATGTTAGTTGAGAGTATTTTAATTTGGTGCTTTTGTTCTTGCGCTGTTGGGCATAAAAAATCTTTTTTGTGTATTGTATTAACCAGTAAACCACTGAGTGTACCAACTACTAACCCTATCCCCATAATTAACAAGCCTTCAGTAGGGCGGGTAGCAAGTAATAAAAATGCGGCATCGCCCATTGTAGCTGTTAGCACAGCAACAATAGCACCAAAGCTTGCTTGGCCTTTTGTAAATTGAGTAACCACAATAATAGCGCCACCACAGCCAGGTAATGCACCTAAAACCGCTGCAAAGCTAATTTCTAGAACCGGTGATTTCGCGCTTAAATAACTAAGCTCTAATTGAGGTAAGTGTTCTATAGCGTAGTAATAAATTAAAAGGGTTGTGGCAACAAACACACTCACTTGAAAAAATGCATCACTTAATGCGGTCATTGTTATTTCGCGTAATTGCGGTATTGCAAGGCAAGTTAAAATAAATAAAGGCAGCAGTAAGCGTTTATTTTGGCTCAAAAATCGTTTTGAGGCAGGAGTAATAAAACCAATGCGAGGAAGTGAAATCATACAATGCGACCTAATCAATTAACTAGGTCACACTGTATATTTTAATTAAATGATAATCAATATCATTTACATCTATTTGAATCGATTACTCTGTTTTAGTTTTTCGATAGCTAAACTCAAGTTAATTTAAATTTGAATTTAAGGCTGTGATTAAATTGGGCTACTTACGCTGAAATTCAGAGTTTGTATTCCACGTTGGCCACTGTTCTGTTTCAGAAATATCAAAACCTACCTTATAAAATAATTGTAAGTCTTGAACAGCACCCGATAAATCCCATTCATCACGGTAACGGTCACATGGTTGATGGTAACAACCGCGAAGTACTAAGCTCATACGTTTACGGTAATTAGCTGTTTCTTCATCAGCAGCCACGGTGCCGCCACCTGCGTACATAGCCGGAACACCCATGTTAGCGAATGCAAAGTGATCAGAGCGGTAATAGCCACCCGATGACGGTTTAGGATCGCCTGATATTGTTCTGCCTTGCTCTTTGGCCGCAGTTTCTAAAAACTCATCCATTTGTGATTTACCTATACCCACCACATTCATGTCTTTTACTTTGCCTAATAAATTTAAGCTATCCATGTTTATGTTAGCGACTGTTTTATTGGCTGCAATCACTGGATTTGCTGCATAGTATTTAGAGCCTAATAAGCCTTGCTCTTCAGCGGTTACCGCTAAAAATGTCATTGAGCGGCTAGGGTGCTTAGGTAATTTTGTAAAGGCTTCGGCTACTTCAATTAGCCCAGCGGTGCCCGTTGCGTTGTCGTGAGCACCGTTATAAATTTGATCGCCTTTACGTGTTTTATCTGTACCTAAGTGATCCCAATGAGCTGAGTAAATAACATGCTCATCTGGTTGTTCGCTTCCTGGTAAAGTAGCAATAAAGTTATATGATACTGATTTTTTAATGGTATTTTTAACATTAACAGAAGCAGTTAAGTCGCCCATGTCAACATAGTAAGCACCTTTTGCAGCGTTTTCTTTAGCTGTATCAAAATCTAATCCCGCTTTAGTAAAGAGCTCCTTTGCAACCTCAGTTGTCACCCAACCTTCAACTGCAACACGGTCCATGTTGTTGTTTTCTTTTTGAAAACCAAACTGCTCGCCGCTCCACGAGTTTTCAACAACCGACCACGGGTAAGATGCAGGTGCTGTTTCATGAATAATAATTGCACCAGCGGCACCTTGTCGACTAGCTTCTTCGTATTTGTATGTCCAACGACCATAATAAGTCATTGCATCACCAGTGAATAAGGCTGGATCTTTTGTAGCAAAGCCCGGATCGTTAACCAACATTACAACTGTTTTGCCTTTAACGTCTAAGCCTTCGTAATCATTCCAATTATATTCAGGTGCGTTAACGCCGTAACCCACAAATACGAGTTCAGAATTTTCTATGCCTTCTTGTACGCTTATACGACTGCTACCCATAACCATGTCTTTTTTATATTGATAATCTTTGCCACCAATACTTAGCACCATGTTCGAATCTGCTTCAAGGGATACAAGCGGTACTTCCTGTAAGTAACTGTCGCCATTACCAGGAGCTAAACCTAAGGCTTTGAACTGCGTTGTTAAGTAGTCAAGTGTTAGCTTTTCACCAACGGATGAAGGCGCGCGGCCACCAAATTCATCTGATGCGAGTACTTTTATATGCTCAGCCAGTTCATTTGCTTGGATACTGTTATAACCATTGGTTATGTCGGTAGGAGTAATACGTGATGTTGCACAGCCAGCTAAAATAGCACCAGCAAGTAAAGTAAGAGAGAAATAACGTTTCATATCAGCTCGTTTCTTGTTTTAAGTTCTAGCAAGTATATTAACTTCTATTAAGTAGAACCAGTTTTTGCGGTAAACTGTTGTAAAGTTTAAGGCATAAACGAGTAAGTAACTAATAACAATGAAACGTTTTACCCCCCCGGAGCAGTGGCAGCCAAGTAGTCTGCAAAGTGGTGCATTTTTGCATCTAAATACTCTTTTTAAAATTGATGAGCAAATAAGCTGGCCAACACCACAGTGGTTTGTCCCATACCTAAATGCCATTAATGAAAATAATTTACCGATACGGTTTATTGACAATGCAAAAATAGATTTTGGCGATCGTTATTATGAGCAAGTTATTTTTGAAACTGGCGAAGTGCCCACACGCACAGAAAATTGGCATGATCTATTTGGCGGCTTTATTTGGTGTTTGTTCCCTAAAACTAAAGCACTTATAAACCAAAGGCATGTGCAAGATATTGCTGAGCATGGTTTACAACATCGCACCAAGCACAGAAATGCATTAACACTTTTTGATGAGTGTGGTGTTGTGTTAGCAATAAGCGAGAGTAAGTGGAAGCAGTGGCTTTGCGATCATCAATGGAAAACTGCATTTGTTGAGCATAAAAATGAATGGGGTAAAACTATACAGCCATTTATGTTTGGCCATGCAAATTACGAAATGCTAACTAAACCTTATATAGGTTTGACGGGCAAAGCTTTATTTGTTTTTGTTCCGGATGAAATATTTTGTAAAGATTTAGTAACTCAATACCAGTACCTAGATCAAGCCCTTTATGAGATGATTAAAACCGATAATTGTTTAGCTGATAATAAACAGCTTTCACCATTACCATTATTAGGTGTGCCTGGTTGGCATGATGAAAATACAGATGAAGCATTTTATAACAATACGGACTACTTTAGACCGAAACGAAGGATACGAGCATGATAGAAGTTGCTGGGCTTAAAAAGAAATTTAAGTTAACGAAAGACCATAAAAAAAATAAAGTCGACGAGATAGATCCCCGCGAAGACAAAGATTATTTTCATTCAGTACGTAACGTTAGTTTTAGCTGTGCAAAAGGCGAAGTACTTGGTTTATTAGGTCCTAATGGCGCGGGCAAAACAACCACGTTACGGATGTTATCAACGGCATTGAAACCAGATGAAGGCAGTATCACTATTGCAGGTAACGACATAGTTAAAAAGCCATTGTTAGGGCGCAAGTCCATTGGCTTTTTATCTGGCTCTACCGGTTTGTACGGGCGTTTAACCGTAAAAGAAAATATAGAATATTTTGCCAAACTTCATGGTATGAAAAAAAGTGATATAGCCTTGCGTTGTGAAGAGTTATTCACTTTACTCGATATGCATAAGTTTATAGATAAGCGAGCTGAAAACTTATCAACGGGTATGAAACAAAAAGCGAATATAGCCCGTGCAGTTGTGCATCGCCCAGCAGTAGTTGTACTCGATGAGCCAACAACGGGTTTAGATATTATGACTACACAAACCGTCATTGAATTTATCAAAGGTTTAAAAGCACAAGGAACACCTGTTATTTTTTCGACCCACCACTTAGACGAGGTGGCGTTATTATGTGACCGTGTTGCGGTTATTAATGAAGGTATAAGCTGTTTTGATGGCACTGTTGATGAGTTTAAAAAAGCAGGTAACAGTGATGAATTAAACCAAGCGTTTATGAATATATTAACGGAGAAGCATGATGTTTGAAGTATATAAAAAGGAATTAAAAGAGCTCCTTCGTGATAAAAAAACGCTCATGTTTGTTGTGGCATTACCTATTGTTATTTTTCCATTAATGTTTGCAGTTATTGCATTTATAGGTTCAAAAGCAGCACTAGAGGCAGAACAAAAGGTAAATACTTATGTAATTATTAATGGTGCATATGCACAAGAATTTACAGACAAAGTGTTTTATCACAAAAGTTTTGAGTTGTATAAGGGCAGTAAAACCTTTAACACAGTGGAAGAACTTAAAGCAGGGGTTATTGCTGGCGATATTGATATGGGTATTTATTTACCAACTCAAGCTAAGCAAACACTTGATGAAGGCGAACAAAGTAAATGGGAAATTGTTTTTAACGATTCAAAATCAATCAACTTTTTGTTTGAACGAGTCAAAGAAATTGCCAAGGAATATAGCGATGGGCTGCAAAAAGAAAAACTTCTCAATTATGGCATTAATGAAGCACTACAAAAGGCGTTATTAAAGCCAATAGAGGTTGTTAAAATTGACACTGCAGATAAACGTGAAAACCTAGGCGAAAAAATAGGTGGATTTTTACCTTACTTACTTATTCCTCTGGTACTAATGGGGGCAACTTATCCCGCAATTGATTTGGGCGCAGGTGAAAAAGAGCGTGGTACACTTGAAACGCTTTTACTTACTCCAATTACACGAACAGAGTTAGTACTTGGTAAGTTTTTAACGTTACTTACAACGTCCATTGTATCAACCTCCATAACCGTCTTGAGTATGGGATGTTGGGTTGCAGTGGCATTGGCATTTGCAGATCTAGAAGTAATTAAAACTGCTTTCAGTTCTTTAGCTATTACTGACTTACTGATGATTTTTGTATTGTTATTACCACTTGCTGCCATATTTTCATCGTTGGCCTTGGCCATATCAATATATGCGCGCTCGTTTAAAGAAGCACAAAACTATATGGCACCTTTGAGTATGGGTATGATTTTCCCTATTATTATTTCCGTTTTGCCTAATATGGAGCTAACAGCAAAAACAGCGTTTATTCCGGTTACAAACGTCGCGTTAGCGATTAAAGATATAATTAAAGGCACAGTGGATTACACCTTCGTAGGGCTGATTTTTCTAGCTACAGTGCTAATTGCAGGCGTATTACTGGCATTTTGTATTAAGTGGTTTAACCGAGAAGATGTTTTATTTAGGTAGCGTGTTTTAAATTGGTAAGCAAGTTATGAAAGGCAGCCTTCGCTGCCTTTCATATTTTTAATAAAAGAAAAAAATATAAAAAGCCAATACTGTTCTCGCATTATCACTACCTTCAGCTCTGATTGTTTTGCTAGTAATAATTCAAGCAATTAGTATCCAAGAAAAAACTCTATGTAATCTCTACAAAATAAGTTAAAGCTGAAAATGGCAAAAATAAAAAAGAAACTGGTATATCTCTAGAAAAATATGATTAAATATTAGCTCTAATTACTTTAATGATTTGAGTAGTTAGGTTCAATTTTCACTAATGGAATGAATTATTAAACTCAAAGGAGCTGTTAACCCTAATTGTAGGGCTAATAGAAATTATTATGGAACAACAAAACCAACAAACACTAACCAACCTTGTATATGATATTTATGAGGATCTTGCCCTAATAGAAGATCATCAAGTGCTCATTCAACCTTTACTCAGCGACTTAGTGGCTACAGCGCCAGAGGGCTTTGAGGGTATGGCTACTATGATTAATACGCATATTTCAAACGGCTTTAAATTTAAAAATCCCAAAATTCAAAAGTTTGAGCTCGAATCGGGGTTATTAAAACTTAAAACGTACTTTCAAAAAGTTAACCTTCAATACCAACCTTTATAGTTAATTAAGTACTCACTTATTTTTCATGTTCTTGCAGCATTCGTGTTGCATTAACTTTTTCACTTCAAGGATGATAAATGACACTCATAAATACGAGCATTTTAATGCTGTTTTTACAGCCTTTCTTTGTTTATTTAGCACTTTTTAAACAGTCAAAACATACTATTGAGCCCAAAAGCTCATTAGATAATGAAGATTCAATGTTTTTATTTATCGCCCCTGGCTTATCGGTTTTTTACCTTGATCAGTTTTGGGAGGCGCTGCTTTATTTAGGTAGTGTGTGCTTATTGAGCGTATTGCTAGCTAAAATTGTAGAAAGTAAAGCAAACAAGCGATTGACCAGAGACGATTCAATAGGGTTTACCGTAGCAAGCTTTATATTTTTTGGAATGATAAAGTTAATCATTGTTGCGGCTGCGTACTTTGTTACTGATGACTCTACACACGTTACAACACCAAACTTAAGTCCTTCAGTTGAGGAGCCTTCATTGACTATTAGCCAAATTTTTATCGTGGACTATTTGTATAGTCAGTTTTGGCCTTCGCTGTATTTTCTAGCCTTAATGGTAGTCACCTTAGTATTAAAAATTATTGAGTATCGATTTTCATTTAAAGAGGCGCTATCAGGTATTTTAATTATGCTTAGCGCATTATTAGTAGGTATTTTTCCTTTATTTGGTGGTGCTTATCTTTTGGGGTTAATCGCTAACTTTTTTATCTTTTTCACATTTTGTTCTGCGTGCATTGAAATAGATAAAATAGGGGATGCATCAGGAGGGGCGATTGCTATTTTCTATGGTTATATATTAATGATGGGACTTGGGCTTAGCGTTATTTGTAAGCTTGTTTATGAAGTGTTTTTTTAGTAAATAACGTATTGAGTGATGACTGTTTATTGTTCTAAATGCTTGCGGTTGCCTTTTTATCCAATTAGACTGAATTTTAGGCAACATGGCAATTAATCAATATTTATATACTTTATAAACGTCATTAAATAGCAACACGATAAGTATATTTTAAAGTGAGTATTTGGGAGCTTGTATATTTTGTTATCACGTTTAAAAGCTTATTTTTTGGTAATTGTATCGATTATCATTATTTTTACTACAACGCAGGCTTGTGCAGATATGTTTGGTTTTTTTAATAAGCAGGATTTTATTTTATCGGCTCCAGTAAAGGGGCAGTTATTAGATGATGGGCAGCCCGTTGCAAACACAAAAGTAACGAGAACGCTGATTTATGGCGATGAATATATAGATGAGGCAACAACAGACAGTGATGGGCATTTTTCGTTTCCTAAAAAAGCGATTAAGACGTCAAAACCATCAAATATGTTCGACAACGAGTCATTAATCCAGCATATATATTTAGAAAATGGGACACCAGAGGGCATTGTATTGTGGTACGTGACTGTGTCTTTGCATGAAGAGAGTGGTACGTTAACTGAGCTGTTAACCAGTTTAGTGTGTGATATTTCAAAAGAGCCACAAACATATGACTTACCAATAAAAGAAGCACCTGAACACGTTTTTACAATTTATACGACGTGTAAAATCTAACTTTTTGACAGACTCATTCAAAAGGACTTTATATGAATACTTTAACACCTATGCAAGCAGTACAAATGGCGTCGCTTGCTTATAAAGCTAAAAGCATTAAAAGTACGACTTTACTAAACAACTCCCTGCACCCAGCTTTACGTGGCAATTTCAACTTTGGGGTAAACTCAGAGGCTGTACAAGGAGTGTCAGGTGGATTCTTTTCTCATTTGTTTGGTCTGAGCACTGGCTTTGGTTTGTTAGGTCATGGGCAAGGTATTTACCAAGGTGATTCAGTTATAACAATACGTGGTACAGCATCTTTACGGGATGGACTAACTGACGCACATTTTGGTTTAAGTGGCGGCGCAAACGGTAGTATGGTGCATGCGGGGTTTAATAAAACATTTTATTCGATGAAACCTACGTTGCAAGAATTTGTAACGGCAAACATTCGAGATAAAATAACAGGTTGTGTTCATATTGTTGGCCATAGTTTAGGCGGCGCTTTAGCTACACTTTCTGCCGATTGGATAAAAGCAGAATATTCTCTACCAGTGCAGCTTTATACATTTGGTTCTCCCCGTGTAGGCTTAGATAATTTTGCTAGAGCAGCAACATCAAGAATTGATAAAATTTACCGTTGTACTCATGGCGCTGATCCAGTGGCTAAGGTCCCATTATGGCCATTTTCGCATGCGCCTTATAATGGTCAAGAAATTCGTTTAGATAATGGTCAAGGCTTGAAAGGCGCCGCACATAAATTAAACGGTACGCCTGGCTATATTAACACGGCAAACAGCAGTGATTGGAATAACTTAACAGTACAAGCTAATCATTTTTTAAGTACACCCGTACGTTTACGGTTTGAAGATAGAAACCAAGCTTCATTTAATGCACATTGGTCAGATAAATTAAGTGCAGCATTAATAACGTTGCTAAAAGATGCCGGCTATTACAGTGCGGTTGCTGCACAAGCAGCCATAGGAACTGGGTTAACTTTTTACGATATGCTTGCACGCACTTTAGATAAAATAGCAAAAGCATCAGCTTCTTTTGCAGCGCAAACCTTAGGCTTGCTAGGTCATATGTTAGTGTTTGCAGGTAAAGTGATTAGTACAGTGGTAGAGCTAACCTATAGCTTTATAAAGTCAGTATTTGATTCAACACTCGGCGCTTTATACAGAGCAGCCAGAGAAGGTTTAAACGGTCTAGATTAGGCTGTTGGTAATTTTATTAGAATACTTTGTGACGAACCTCTCTCAAGCTGATATTTTAACACTGCAGAAGTTAAATTCACTTGAGATAGGCGTACTGACGAACATTAAATTCAGAGTATCAATCAAATAGTGATAAAAGCTGAATGCTTTTATTTATTAAGTTTACCTAACAATACTGCACCACTTTGACTATCCCCCAAAAAATCATCTTTATTATAGATAGGACAACTTTTAAGTGACAAGCAACCGCACCCAATACAATCATTTACTTTGTCACGTATACCTTGCATATAAGCAATTCGTTCATCAAGTTGTGCTTGCCATTGCTTAGAAAGCGCTGACCAATCTTGTTTTGTGGGTGTTCTATTATCGGGAAGTGTTGCTAACGTATTTTTAATTTCATCAAGCGTTATTCCCATTGCTTGTGCTGCCTTTATAACTGCAACACGCCTTAATACATCAGGCTTATAGCGTCGCTGGTTACCAGTATTACGCCAACTTCTTATTAGCTGTTTAGTTTCGTAAAAGTGCAAGGTTGATACTTTCACACCACTTCTTTTTGCTACATAACCAACTGTTAAATTAGCTTCTGTGAGTTTTTTTTGATCCGTGTTCATTATTTAACTCCATGAGTTGACCTCAACATAGCTTGAGGTTTTAAGCTGCGTACAACATAAAAAAGGAACTAACAAAATGCAACAAAAACTTAATCGCAGTACGGTTATTATTTATTCATCAGCACGTAAAAATGGTAATACATCGGCTCATGTTAATAGTTTTGCTGAGCAAAATGATGTGCGCGTTGTATGCTTAGATGATTATAAAATATCTCCTTATTGCTACAATAAAAATTATATGAATGACGATTTTTACCAGCTGTTTGAATCACTTTTAAATTACGACCATTGGGTATTTGCGTCTCCAGTATATTGGTACAACACAACAATACAAATGAAGGCTTTTATAGATAGAATCACCGATTACATGGACGATGAACACTTAAAACCAAGATTACGCTTGCTGCGTAGCAAAGATTTTTCGTTGCTATCAAATGCATCATCTATTGAGGCCCCAGAGGTGTTTGTACAGATGTTTAAACAAACTTTTAACTATTTAGGGATGAGTTTTGTAAGCCATCAGCATAAAAATACGCAATCGGCAGTATAATCCGCTGCCTTTTAGGCTTTGCTTCTGGTAATTTGTTAGATTGGTCAACATGCCCTAGTTACTCAATAACACAGGAATGTTTTATGAAATACTTATTATTGCTGTTTTTTAGTTCGCTTTCACTGGCTAATGAACTGGCTATTAAAGACTTTGGTTATTTTTACTCTGTACCGGAGCATGCAAAAATTAACGACTCTACCGTATTTAAAATAGTGTTTGATGTTGCACAAGGGGCTAAAAATGGTGAGCAAAATAATAATATAAATTCACTGGCGCGCTTTATTAATATGCATGTAGCGCACGGTGTTAAATCAGAAAATATTCAGCTTGCGTTAGTGGTTCACGGTAGTGCCAGTTTAGATGTACTCGCTAATACTGAATATAAAAAACGTTTTAAAACCGAGAATAAAAATCAACGTTTAATTAAACAATTACTGGCTAATAATACCGTTGTTTATGTATGTGGTCAGTCGGCTACGCATAATAAAGTTTCGCCAAAGCAGTTAATTGAAGGTGTACAGATGTCTCTTTCTGCCATGACTGCCCATGCGCAATTACAACAGCAAGGCTATACGTTGAATCCATTTTAATGATAAAAAATATTTTATGTTTTGGTGATTCTAATACCTGGGGACTAGATCCGAGTACAGGTAAACGCTTTGACGAAAACACTCGATGGACAGCGAGATTAGCCAAAAAATTAGGTCCAGATTTTAACGTAATTGAAGCAGGGCAACCTAATCGTACTTTAATAAATCTGCCGCCATTTGATGGCGTGCTTTGTGGCGTACGTTATTTAAAACCATATTTAGAACAGTATTCACTTGATGTAATTATTATTGCACTGGGGACAAACGATCTTAAAAAACGTTTTAACCTAACGCCTAAGCAAATTAGCCAAGGGCTTGATTGCTTAATACGTAAAGTTACGTGCTTTTACGATATAAATAAACAACCTAAAATACTCATTCTTAGTCCTGCTTATATAAAAACAGTAGGCCCTTATAAGCACATTTATCAGGGGGCTGAGTGTAAAAACGAAGCAATGTCTGAGCAGTTTAAGAACGTGGCGTTTAAAAATGATGCGCTCTTTTTTGATTTACAAAGCGTGGTAAACGTATCGCCATTAGATGGGATCCATATGAGTACTGATGGACACTATAAAATAGCGGATGCCGTTTTTAAAATAACTAGGGCGTGTTGACCTTTCGTGATTGATTTTGCAGCAGACTGTTTGGTATTTAGGCAAGGCAGAGCCTATGTAGTGTGGTTATTCCCCATAAAGAGGCGATAACGCAGCATAAATACCAAACATGCGCTGCCCTTTGAGCTCGATCTAGGGGCGATTAACTCTTTGTTACTCGATTTTTACTTATTCTTACAGGGATGTAAGCCATTAGAGTAACGCAGGAGCAGTTACCGAGCCCACTAGGTTACAAACCTCGCGCCGCGATTGAATCACCCCTAGATTGAACAAATTTTAATCCACAAAAGTCAACACGCCCTAGGGCGTGTTTTAGTTTGATTTAAAGTTAAGGAAAAGTTTAATAGACCCTAACTTATTGGCATTTAAAAATAGTTATGTAATTATAAAATGTCATTTATAATTACATAGCTATTTAGCCGATAAGGATAGAATGAAAAAATATCAGCAAAAATCAGTAATTGCAGTATTAACCGGTGTAGTAGTTTTTGTAATGGGAAGTTTAATTTTACTGTATTTTGCTGGTCATAAATTAGCCGCTACGGTTAATGATGACGCTAAGCATATTATTAAGCACATAGATGCTGCAGTTGAAGAAAGTAGTCGAATTCTCATTCCATTAAATACACGCATTTTTACGCAGTGCGACGATGCAAACTTGCTCGAAATGCGCCGTGCATTATTTGATGCTAAATATGTCATCGATATTGGTTTTTTCAAAAATGATCAATTAGTTTGCACTACAGGTGCCGGTTTACTTAGCAAAGTGATAGATGATAGAAAACCAGATTTTATTCGCCCTGATAGTAATGTCAGGATCCGTTTTGAACCTAAACTGCGTTTGTTACTTTTTAATGGGCGAGAGATGCCAGTAGTTATAGTGCGTAAAGGCAGCTATAACTTGATAATAGATACGACAGCATTCGTAAATGGTTTAATTACAGCTCATCGTTGGGAGGCAAGTTATAAAGCAGGCAGTAAACTGCATCATTTAGCTGGTCACAACGGACTCTACGATGAAATAACGCACCAGCATCAACTTCCTTTTGAAACTCTATTAAAGTGCAGTGATAGAAGCGCAGGTTATTGTGTTGCAGTCCACATACCGTGGAGCCAATTTTTTGCTAATAATCAGTTATTATTGGTTATTTCACTCATTCTAAATTGTTTGGCTGGTGTATCAAGTGCGTTTATTATTGACTTTCAAATTGCAGCACGTCGCTCGATAAAAGTTCGTGTATCTAAAGGATTGAAAAAAGGCTCTTTTTACTGGACTTATCAACCTATTATTTGTTTGCAAACAGGTAAGGTGGTAGGTTGCGAAGTACTTGCCCGTTTTGAAGATAAATACGGTGTGCTTTACCCGGATGAGTTTATTTCGCAGATCCGTAAACACCATTTAACATGGTCGTTTACTGAAGCAATGATTGCAAAAGTACTCGAAGAGTTAACACCCTTAGAAGCGTTACCTGAGGGCTTTAAAGTGTCGTTGAATATATTTCCGTGTGATTTAGAGCAAGGCAATGTCTCGCTTTTGGCACAAATACCCGAGCTCACGCACTCTCGGTTTATTATTTGCCTTGAAATTACCGAGGATGAATACTTAGATACCAGTATTGCGCATGCGCACTTTAGGACATTGGTCGAATCTGGCTTTCATTTGTCACTCGATGATTTTGGTACTGGTTATTCTAACTTGAGAAATTTGCAAAATTTGAGTTTTCATCAGTTAAAAATAGATCGAACATTTGTGCAAGATATCGCCACTGAGGGTTTAAAAGCTTCTATGATCCCTAATATTATGGAATTGGTGCATAAATTTAATTATACCTGTGTCGCTGAGGGGATTGAAACTAATGAACAAGAAGCGATTTTAAAAACTGCGGGTGTGCATTTTGGACAAGGCTGGAAGTACGGACGACCCATGACAGTGGCTAAATTTAAGACATATTTAACCTGAACTCTGAATAATAAATCTATCTCAAGCCGCTATTTTTAGTGCTAACTGCGTTGCATTTACTTGCAATAAAGTCGTTATTGACGCGTAAATCCGCCTTGTTATTACTAAAAATCTTTGGCTAGAAAAAATAAGTTTAAATACCTTCTAATTCAGTTGGTTAATAAATACCTTAACTCGGGCATGTTGACTGTTTGTTGCTCGGTTTTTACTTATTATTACAGGGATGTAAGCCATTATAGTCACGCAGAAGCAGCTATCGAGCCCACTCGATTACAAACCTCACGCTGCGATTGAATCGTCCCTAAGTTGAACAAATTTCAATCCACAAAGGTCAACAGCCCCTAGAATTCAGGTTATTTAAAACAAACGACTTAGATCTTTATGCCTAGATTAAACGTATATGTATGATATTTATAAAATTTAGAATAGGGCTTTATGATGACCAAATCAATGTTAGTTGCTTGTGCCGTTGTACTCCTTAGTGCATGTACATCCCAGTATCCAAATCAACAAGTTACAGGTAAACAGTTTCCAAGTATTAGTGGCGAAAGTTTAGAAAAAAATATGGTCACTATCCCCAGTGATTTTAAAGCAGATAAAACCTTGATTCTTATTGGCTACAAGCAAGATAGCCAATTCGATATAGACCGCTGGTTAATTGGTTTAGATATGGCAGGGATCACGCTTCCCACTTATGAGTTACCTACTATTGCTGGTATGGCACCCCGTATGTTTAGCACATTTATAGACAGTGGTATGCGCAAAGGTATCCCTAAAGAATTGTGGGGTGGGGTGATCACCATTTATAACGATGGTGAAGCTGTGCAAAAATTTACTGGTAACCAAAGCCCAAATAATTCTCGAGTAGTGCTTATAGATAGCAGTGGTAAAATTTTATATTTTTACGACCGTGGGTTTTCGGTCGATGCGCTAAATAAATTAAAAGCGCATATAGAATGATCAGAATGCTTGCACTCTTTACTTAATATTTTGTGTTTAAGTCGCCCTAGGCTAACGACGTTAAAAATTTCTGATATACGACTGCATAGATGTTACTTAATACTAAAGCATTTTATTTTCATTGGCTATGTTAATAAAAAGAATAAAAAATGAAATTAAAATGTCAAAATTATTTGTAAGTCGTATATGTTTTAGGTAATGTGAGATAAACGTTTTAGGGACGAAGTCTATGTCACAACAGTTATCAGCATTTGTAAAAACTACTTTTCAGTCATCTTTTCATTCTCAAAGCTACACGGCTATTTTAAGAACACTCCATGCTCTTTTTAGTGATGTAAAAATGGATGATACGCTTCCGCAAGCAGAT
Organism: Pseudoalteromonas sp. SG45-5; assembly: GCF_014164085.1. Taxonomy (NCBI): domain Bacteria; kingdom Pseudomonadati; phylum Pseudomonadota; class Gammaproteobacteria; order Alteromonadales; family Pseudoalteromonadaceae; genus Pseudoalteromonas; species Pseudoalteromonas sp. SG45-5. Next base: position 48,023 of record NZ_JACJEM010000002.1, read on the forward strand.
TTTCGCTCTAACCACACTTTATATTTAATAGATGGGAGTACAAGTAATTGGCATGACCTTATTCCTGCTGATGTTATATGTTTAGCTAAGCAATATAATGTGGTTATCTTTAATGTTGAGAGCGACGTGGTGTGTGAAAAAAATTTATTACTGAATCATATCAATGGGGTATTTTATAAGTCAGATGCTGCGGAAATAATCTTCAGAGGCTTAGTTAGAATCAATACTGGCGAATTATGGTTTACACGAAAAATCATATCGAAAACATTTAAAGATATTTTGTCTGTTGCGTCTTCGTTCAATTCATTTAATGCAGATACAGAGCTAAAACAAGATGATTACAACCATTTAACTAAACGCGAAAAATCAGTTATTCATCTCATCGCGCAAGGCGCAAGTAATCACACGATTGCTGACAAACTCAATATTAGTGATCACACTGTAAAAACACATTTATACAGCGCATTTAAAAAAACACACTCTCGGAATCGAGTCGAGTTGGCTAACTGGGCACAACGCTACATTTCTGTATTGCTCCCAATGGCCTAAGGCTTTAATAGGAAATCTCTTACCAAAGCTCAGGTTAAACAAATTTTTATAAAGAAGGCGACTTTAAATCGCCTTTTTCATTGTTTATGTTATTAGCTTACTTTTTTTGCCCATAACCCTTTATCAATACCTTTGGTTATAAGATCTGTAAGTGCTTTTTCTATTGCTTGTGTTACACAAATACTCATAGGTTCGTTATCACTAAAACCGGCTTCAGCCTCGGCTAATCGCTTGTAACTTACATATCTAAAAAAGCCTGCACGCATTTCTTGGCTTAGTACTTTTTTACTGGTGGCGACACTGAGTAATACTTGTCCTGTACGAACGTCCACGGCTCGTAGATATATTGAAATAGCATCTTCTCGATAGAGTTCTGATGCACCAATACCAAAATATTCCATTCCTAACCCTCCCGTTTTTACATTGGTATCGTAGCTGATAATACCGCCCTCTAAAATAATCTTTGCCGTTGTAAGTGGGGGAAGATCAGCTTGGTTAGGATTGTCTGATTGAGCCGCGCGTATTATCTTTCGCTCAGTTAAAATATTTTGTAACCCTTCACGTTCAACAGGTGTAAACCAATCTGACTCATGCAGGGCTTGTATGAGTATAGAATTTGCTCCTTGGGTAACCGCTGTTGAAAATGAGCTCACGTTTGTTTGTGGTTTGTACTGACCTGTTTGATCTCTAAATGAGTACACTGATACCGGTATACTGCCAACAGGTTTAGGCAAGTTTTTTAAGTCCGAAAATAATTCAGTAGGCGCTAAGCTGGCTGCTTTTTGTTGCGATGGTGGGATTAAGTTACCTAAACTTGCGCAGCCACTTAAACTTATTAATATTATTGTTATTAGTAGTTTATACATTATCCAAACCTCGGCACTTCAATGATCACAACCGTATCATCAATTATATTTGTGATTTTTACTGTAATTGTATCAGTGGTGCTAGTAATAATTTCTATTTGATAATCGCCACTCATAAAAATTGAATCTTGATTAAAAATACTGTTTTCAGGATCTTCACCAAAGGCCATATCTGTAATTTCTCTGACCATACGATTTAAGTAGGTGCGCTCTAGAGAGTCTTTAAATTGATCGGCATACCCTTTTTCGATTACAGGTGCTTTATGCTTATTTTGAGCCTGTGCTTTACTTAATAACATATTTGCATTGAGAGGGTTCCCACCAAAACTAGGGTTTATTGGGGTGTAAATTATTTCAGTTGCAGTAGCTGAAAAGCTTAATGTTATTATTATAAATATTATTTTTTTCATTTTACCATCCATTTACAGCCATATCAGGTGTGGATACCGTCATATTTGAGCGAGCCATGGCATCAATAACAGTATAAACTGCTTGCTCAACGCGTTCATCAAGCGGTTCTAGCCTTCGACCTAAGTAAGTTGCATAAACAAGTTGATTATTCATTATTAAAGAAAGTTTTGTGCCAGCTTTGGGGATCACGGTTTCTTTTATCTCAATATTAAAGCCAGCTGTTGAGGGTAAATCCCGCCAGTAGTTCGAAAATTCGTAATAAAATTGATGACCAAAACGGCTAATACTTCTATCGAGTAATAAACCATCTATTTCAAGTTCTTCGGCATATACACTCGGTAAGAAGCAAATCAATAGTGTGAAGATGTATCCACACAGGTTATTTTTATTTTTTTTCATTATTAAATAGGGGAGAGCCACTCTCCCCAGCCTTAGTAATACCAAACTGCATAAATTTTTGACCAATTTAACAAATTAAATTGCACTATAACGTCGTTAAAAACTTTTTATTTAGAACAACTAGATATAAAAATTTTTGCCTAGTTCTAGCGTAATTTTCTTAACATTAAATAGACCCCATATATAAGCAGGTTGATATAATTACATTTGCGTAATTGTTGTTGCGTTTCCATCACCCATTTGAGTAACCGATACCGTACTGTTTACACCAATCACTGAACCTTCAACAATATTACCGTTACCCATTTGAGTTACGTTAAATGTTACGTTTTCACCGCCAACTAAAAAGGCAGATTGTTCCGTGCCACCAACCCAGTTACCTTCGCCTGTTTGTGAAATATCAATACTGTGATCATTGCCTTCAACCATCATATCGATGGCATTTAAATCACCACTTTGTGCTATATCAATTTGGTTATTATTACTCTCTAGAATACCTGCGAGAGTTACAATAGCTTCATTTTCGGCACCATTTTGCGCAATATCAATATCATTATTATTAGAACTTAGTGATACATCTGGGTATGAAGACTGTACAAGCACCGTATTTTCGTCGCCAGATTGTACTAAATCCACATCATTATCAGAGCCATTAAAATTAGCTAAATGAACTGAGTTTGTTGCACCCGTTTGATTAACCATAAATTCATTATCTGAACCAATAACGCCCATGTAAGCTTCATTAGCTGAGCCTACTTGCATTGTTGTTAATTCATTATTATCGCCCACAACATCTATTGTTGTTAGGTTATTAGCATCTACCTGGGTGATGGTTACTTCATTATTCGATCCTTCAAATAAGTTAGATGCTATCTTGTTTGATGAACCTTCTTGATCTAAATTAATTTCGTTATCATCACCTTTCACAGCAGCAAATGTAACAGCATGTGCATCACCATCTTGCTCTATTTTAAGCTCGTTTGCGTCACCTGAAATATCGCTTATTGTTATCGCATTGCGCTCACCGTCTTGTTCAATTTCAAGCTCGTTATCGTTACCTTGTAAAGAACTCACTTTGAACGTATTCCAGTAACCCGCTTGCTCTAAATCAAAGGTATTTTGATCGCCAGTGAGAGTCGTTATTTCAGCTTCATGCCATTGACCTGTTTGAAGTGTGTTTACTTCATTTTCATTACCTTTCATATCGTAGTTGTAAAACCAATGACCACCAGCACCTTGCTCAATATTAATGGTGTTATCATCGCCAGCAATTTTATTTATAGCTTCGTTATTGACTAGAATACCTTGGCCACTTTGCATCACTGATAGGGAGTTATTATTACCCGTAAGCTCAGTTAACGCACCATTAGCAACACCATCTTGAGTATATATTTGTGTATTACTATCGCCGGTAGTTGTTACACCTGTGAAGTTACCTGATTGAGTTTGCGTGACCGTTGTATTATTTTCATTACCCGTTGTTGCAATCTCAAGAGCATTGCTATCGCCATTTTGGGTTAGCACTGCGGAGTTGTTATTTTGCGATTGAGCTAAAGTTATTGCATTAGCAGTGCTGAGCGTCGAAATTTTTGTCCCAATTTCAGAGTTTGATACTGCTTTATTGTTCGTGTCAGCATATGAGGCAAAACTTGTACCCATTGCAATAGCAATCGCACAGCTTAAAAGTGATTTATTTAACTTCATTATTTTCTCCTTGAGATAGTAAAATCAAATACCTTAAATGTTATAGGTTTTATAAGGTACTTGGTGTTTCAGCATGCCGTGCTGATATAAAGTTTTGTGATCCGCTTGATTTACTTTGTAAGTAGGTAAAGCGTTATTGATAATTGAAAGGAATAAATACCAAACATCGTTGTTTTTTAACTAATGCGACTTTATGTAACCTCGCAACGTCGTATTAACTCTACATAGAATTTCACATTCTTAAATCATCTTTTTTTACCAAATAATTAAGCCTTGTTTTTCAATGAGTTGAATTTTTATTGTGTATTTTTTTTAAGTGTATTTTAAAAAGCAGTAAAAAGTAATGACTCTGTGCAATGGGGTATTTTATTATTCATTTCATTAAAAAGACTGTCTTTACTGTTTTTTTGATAAGTATTTCAGTCAAAAATAATGATTTTTTGTTTTGTCTAAACTTTTTATCTTGTTTAATTTGGCATTTAGTAGTTTTCTAATAACTTGCCACGTGATCCCTTGTACTTGAAGTAGTAAAAGCACCTTGCTTAGTGAAACTGAGCTAACCCAACTATGGATAGAACAATGAAAACAAAATTATCTATTATTACACTTGCATTATTACCTTGTTTAGCTGCTGCAAAACTGCCTGATGCAGGTGCGATTCAACAAGTTGCTTCAAGTAGCGACTCACTGATTGTTAAATACAAAAAAAATGCTTCGCCTCAAATGCGTAAACAAGCAAGAACCTTGGTTAGAGCTAAAATTACTGATTTGAATAACGATGAAGTTGACGACAGCTATACATCATTACTGTCTGGTCGATTGGCTAAATTTAAAATATCAGGCATGAGTACTAAAGACGCTATTAAACTGTTAAAAACGCACCAAGCTATTGAATATGTTGAACCAGATTATCGTGTAAGCATTGCAAGTTTGCCAAATGACCCCCGTTTTGATGAGCTTTGGGGCTTAAATAATGAAGGACAAACGGGCGGCACTGTTGATGCTGATATTGATGCGCCAGAGGCATGGGAAATTTCTACGGGTAGCCGCGATGTAGTTGTTGGGGTTATAGATACGGGGGTAGATTATACCCATAATGATCTTGCAAGCAATGTGTGGGTAAATACAGCCGAAATAGCAGGAGATGGTATTGATAATGACGGAAATGGTTATATTGATGACATTCATGGTATTAATGCGATTACTAACAGTGGCGACCCAATGGATGACGAAGGACATGGCTCACACGTGTCGGGCACTATTGGTGCAAGCGGAAATAACGCAACAGGCATTGTGGGTGTAAACCAAGAAGTATCGATTGTTGGTTGTAAGTTTTTAGACGCACAAGGTAGTGGTTCATCTTCAGACGCAATTAAATGTATTGATTATATGGTGGGACTTAAAAACTCCGGCGTTAACTTACGCGTATTAAATAATAGCTGGGGCGGCGGTGGTTATAGCCAAGCACTTGCTGATGCAATAGCATCAAGCGAAGCTGCAGAATTATTGTTTGTCGCTGCGGCAGGTAACGATACTATTGATAATGATGTTAATCCACATTACCCATCAAATTATGAAAATGCGAGTGTATTGTCTGTAGCAAGTACAGATCAGACTGATGGCATTTCATGGTTTTCGCACTGGGGTTTAACCAGTGTAGATATGGGTGCACCAGGCAGTGCTATTTTATCTACAACACCGGGTAATTCGTACGCGTCATACTCAGGTACTTCAATGGCAACACCACATGTTGCGGGTGCTGCAGCGCTTGTTTTATCTATTAATCCAGATTTGACAACGCAAGAATTAAAAGAGCTATTAATGAATAGCGGTGACGCAAATACGGCACTACAAGGTAAAACCGTTGCAGGTACACGGCTTAATGTACACCAAGCGCTTGTTGATGCAGATCCAACTCCTGGCTTTAAGCTTTCTGTCACACCACAATCACAACAGATCACCGCTGGTGACACTACAAATTATACATTCACGATAGGTTCAATAGCGGGATGGGATTCAGAAGTAACACTCGATTTAGCATCGTCTTTAGAAGGTGTTTCTCTTAGTCGCACAACGGCAAATCCGGGTGACGACGTTGAACTTAATGTTGAAACAACAAACGATACCCCATGGGGTGAGTATGAGTTTACCGTTACCGCTACGTCAGGCGAGCTAGTGAAAACTAAAACCGTCGAGTTAATGATTCAACCTGCTGGTTTAAATGATTTTACTTACAGTAATGATGACAGTGTAGCCATTCCTGATAATTCTCCAGAAGGTGCACGTTCCGTTATTAATGTAGCGGATGAGCTCACAATATTTGGCACTGCTGCTAATGTAGATATTACCCACACTTATTCGGGTGATTTAGTTGTAAAACTCATTTCAGCGCAAGGCAGTGAAGTGACATTACAAAGTAATATTGGCGGAGGTAATGACGATATTGTTAAGCGCTTTACATCTGATGCGTTTAACGGAGAAGTAGCGACAGGGGATTGGACACTCAATGTAGTTGACACTGGCGCTGCTGACACGGGTAACATTAACACGTGGTCACTTACTTTTAGTGCGCTTGGCGAAGTAAGCTCGCAACCGCCACGTGCCGACTTCACTGTTGATACGCAAGGGTTAACAGCTTTGTTTGTTGATACAAGTAGTGACGTAAATAATGATATTACACAATTGAGTTGGAACTTTGGTGATGGTGCAATGTCTTCCGATCCTAGACCGGTACATACTTACTCAGAGCCAGGTAGTTACACAGTTGAATTGACAGTAACAGACAGTGAAGGCAATACAGACACCTCAACACAAACAGTCGTTGTTAGTAATGTCGACATTGAGTTGAGCTTAAAGCGAGCAAATAAATCACGCTTAGATACGATGCGTGTAGAGCTTAGCTGGGAAAGCGTTGGCGCCGAATCACTAGACGTTTATCGAAATGGCGAGCTAGTGGATACTACATATGATAGCGGCAGATACCGTGACCATGTGCGCAAAGCAACATTGCCAACATACGATTATAAACTTTGTGTAACCCCAAATGTGTGTTCGAACACAGTTACAGTTTCGTTTGATTAGCACTTAACATTTTGTAAGTTATTTGAGCCCAGCTTTGCTGGGCTTTTTATTTTAAAAGAGATTTACATTTTTAGGGTCACGCAGTTTTAATTCTAAAAGCAAAGCGCAACTGAAAAATAAGTTATATCGGCAGAAGTAATAATCTATTAATCTGAAAAACTGCTTATTGCCTAACTCCTCCATAGTAAATTTTCTGTTAATTTTAAATTAATATCTCTCTAAAAAATTACCTAATATAGACACTAAACCGTTGTTATATAATGATTTGGTGCGTATAGAATTCTTAAATGCACTATTTATGATTACATTTTGGGTTGTTTTTTGTTCGCTTGTTCAGTTTCTAGTTGTTGACGAACGAGTAGATTATGCTACTTTTAGAAACTAAGATGTAAATTAAGTGTTAATTGAGTTTTTAACGGAGGATCAAATGAGCTCACGTAAAATGATTAAAACCCCCTTTAAACTAAGCGTATTGTCACTGGGTATTATCGGTTTAAGCGCGCACGCAGCAGTTGATTGCAGCGTATTAGATACATGGCAATTAGGCCAAACTCATACTCAGGGTAACCAAGTTAAAGCGCAAGGTAATGCGTACCAAGCAAAGTGGTGGACACAGTCTAACCCTGTTGAAAATGCTGGTGAGTGGCAAGAATGGATTAAATTAGGTGTGTGTGACAGCGTTGTCAATGATGCGCCTGTAGTCTCTATTTTAACCCCCACAGATGATTCTCAATTTTCCATTAAAGACAACGTTGTCATTTTGGCTGAAGCGACAGATACAGACGGCACAATTGATCATGTTAAATTTTTTGTTAACGGATCCCTGATCACAACCGATAGCATTGCTCCGTATAGCGCTCGTTGGCAAGCAATAGTGGGGACGCATCAAATAAGTGCAGTGGCGACTGATGATAAAGGATTGCAGTCGAGTCAAGTTTCCAGCACCGTTAATGTTAACGATGTTGTGGTTGAACCTACAAATCAACCACCCATGGCGACTATTTCTTTTAGCACCTCATCAGATCCACTTGTTGTTGGCTCACGTGTTGTGTTTGAGCTCTCAGGTACTGACGATGATGGCCAAGTAACGCAGCTTAATTTTGCAGTCAATGGCAGTGATGTATACCAAGCAAATACACCATCAAGTCGTTATGAACACCAAGTAACAGCAAGTGGAGATGTGACTTTTACACTAACGGTAATAGATAACGAAGGCGCGACCTCACAAGCAACAAAGATATTAACAGTTGCGAAAGAGGGGACTCCCAGTGACGGCGTTGATGAGTGCAAACCCCAAGGTTTATATCAAACCCAAGGTGTGAATACCCCTTATTGTACTGTGTATGATGCCCAGGGACGAGAGGTTATGGGGGAGGATCATCCTCGGCGCGTAATCGGTTATTTTACTAGCTGGCGTAATGGCGCAAATGGTGAGCCACGTTATTTAGTGAATGACATTCCGTGGGATAAAATCACTCATATCAACTATGCATTTGCACATGTTGATATAAACAATAAAGTGTCAATTGGCGACCCAGCTGCACAAGGGAATCCAGCAACAAACATGGAATGGCCCGGTGTGGTCGGAGCTGAAATGGATCCGAGTTTTACGTATAAGGGGCACTTTAATCTTTTAAATAAATACAAAAAACAATACCCACAAGTAAAAACGTTAGTGTCTGTTGGAGGCTGGGCAGAAACTGGCGGTTACTTTGATAGTACAGGCCGCGTTGCAAGTGGTGGATTTTACACCATGACAACTCTTGCTGATGGTTCGGTGAATCATTCAGGTATTAATGCATTTGCGCAAAGCACCGTTGAGTTTATAGAAAAGTATGGTTTTGATGGTGTTGATATCGATTACGAATATCCTTCATCAATGAAAGATTCAGGCCACCCTGATGATTTCCCTATTTCAAATGCACGCCGCGCTGGTTTAAATGCGTCATATCAAGTGCTAATGAAAAAAGTACGCGAAGCACTCGACCGTGCTGGCGAAAAAGCAGGTAAACATTACCTCTTAACAATTGCATCCCCTTCTTCAGGTTATTTACTGCGTGGTATGGAAACATTCCAAGCGGTCAAATACCTCGATTATGTCAATATTATGTCTTATGACCTACACGGTGCATGGAACTCACATGTTGGCCATAACGCAGCCCTGTTTGATACAGGTCAAGATTCAGAGTTAACTCAATGGGATGTGTACGGCACCAAAGAGTTTGAAGGTATTGGCTATTTAAATACAGATTGGGCTGTGCGTTATTTTCGTGGCGCCATGTCAGCGGGTCGTATCAATATTGGTTTGCCTTACTACACTCGGGGATTTAAAGATGTAAGTGGTGGAACTAATGGCTTATGGGGGCAAGCTGCTTTACCTAATCAAGCCAATTGTTCGCCTGGCACCGGTGTGGGTGAAAAAAATAAATGTGGAGATGGTGCGTTAGGCATAGATAATCTTTGGCATGATAAAAATGATGCAGGCCAAGAAATGCCCGCAGGTTCAAACCCACTTTGGCATGCTAAAAACCTCGAACGTGGAATAACCCCTTCGTATTTAGGTGCGTATGGTTTAACGCCCAATACTAACCCAGAAGATAAATTAACGGGCACTTATACACGCTACTACGACAATGTTGCCATTGCGCCTTGGTTATGGAATGCAGATAAAAAAGTATTTCTTTCAATCGAAGACGAAGAATCAATGACGGCTAAAGTTGACTACGTGATCAACAATGGCTTAGGCGGCATCATGTTTTGGGAGCTTGCAGGCGATTTTGATTACGACTCACAAAAAAATGAATATTTCATGGGGACGACGCTTACGTCTCTTGCGTATGACAAATTTAACCAAAGTGGTGTTGTATATAATGTGCATGGCGGCAACCCAAGTTTTACAGTGCCAACAGAGTCCGTTGATGTAACGTTTGCAGCGAGCAGCTTTCCTGTGGGGGATGATAATTACCCGATAAGTCCTACCTTTTCGTTTACTAATAACTCATCTATTGATTTAAGCGGTGCAAAAATATCATTTGATGTACCTGTATCAACCTCAGCTATTTTTAAATCAAACTGGAATGCCCAAGAAAAGCTGGGTATGGCAGTCGAAGTAAACGGCTCAAATACAGCGGGTAACAATATAGGTGGTTTTGAAAATGAGTTTCACCGCTTTTCTATCACTCTTAATAATGAATGGGGCGGTATACCAAAAGACTTTAGTGCAGGCGCCACCGTTAACGCACAAGTGATGTACTACATGCCCATTACAGGCCCAAGTAACTTTACTATTGAAAAAGATAGCAACGTTTACGCATTCAAATTTGAGTACCCGCAACTCCCAACGGCAACAGCAGGCAATACGAGTGAGCCAAACAATTCAGGCACATGTGAAGGTGTTGCTGTGTCATCAATTCCAGTTTACCCAAACTTTCCACAGAAAGATTGGGCAGGAAACCCAAGCCATGCCACCAGTGGCGATTTAATGACCCATAAAAATTCGGTTTTTAAAGCAAAATGGTGGACCACGTCTGAGCCAGGCGCTACGGCTGATTGGATCAAACGTTGTAGTCTGTAAATAAAACCACTTTAGAGGCGAGGAACAATTTGCCTCTGCCTAAAGTCTTTTGAAGGATAAAATAATGACATTAATTAAATTTAAAACTCTATCGCTCTCAGCAGTTTCAAGCTGTGTACTGCTTGCAATTATGCCTGCTCAGGTTACTGCGCATGGCTACATGGATAGCCCAAATGCACGGCAAGCATTTTGTAAAGCTGATGCAGGTTATTGGTGGCCAACTGATGGCAGCGCGATTCCAAATCTAGCATGTCGTGCAGCATTTTTAGAATCAGGGACAGTTCAGTTTGTTCAAGATATTGAATTTTCTGTTAATACTCCCGATTACCTTAATCAAGCAGCGGTTGAAGAAAAAGTACCCAATGGGTTATTGTGCGCTGGTGGCGATAATGAAAAACGCGGTATGGATTTACCATCACCACACTGGCAACGCAGCGATATTGTGCCTAACGCTAATGGCGAAGTAAAAATACGTTACCTTGCCACAACCCCTCACAACCCAAGTTTTTGGCAGTTTTATTTAACCAAGCCGAGTTTTAATGCTGCCACTGATGTGTTGACGTGGGCAGATTTGGAACTGGTGCAAGAGCACAGTAACATTGATTTCACTAAAGGTACCCAAGGTAACCGTTACTATGAAATGAATGTCGCAATTCCACAAGGTCGCAGTGGTAATGCCATTTTATACAGCCGTTGGCAGCGTGTGGATCAAGCTGGCGAAGGTTTTTATAACTGTAGCGACATTAATATTATAAGCGATGCAACACCCGTTGAACCAAGTCAATGGAGTGGTGTTGGCTACTTTGTACGTCAAGGCCAAACTGCAACGGTGGGGGATACTGTTTGGGCACGTTTGTTTGACGAAAGTGGCCAAGAAGTTATTAACCAACAATTTAAAGTAACGGCTCAAAATAGTACCAACTGGCAACAAACATTAGCAGCACAGCTTAATCTTGATTATGCACATTTAATGCAAGTCGGGGTACAAAACGAAGCTGGCGATGTTGTATTTAATGATTCTGATACTTTAATTAATCAAGTTTATAGCAGCAATGCTGACTATACCTACACCTTAAGTGTGCAAAGCTCACCAACAAATACGGCACCGATTGTTAATGCTCCTGCTGACTTAGTCATTGATGAAAACACCTCAAAAAAAGTGCATTTACATGCGTTTGACGATGAACAAAATACGCTTACTTATAATTGGTCAGTGCCAGCCCCGCTTAGTTTTAGCGGCGGGGATGCAAATATTGAACTCAACGCCCCCGAGATAACAGCTGATACGGACTATACGGTTTCAGTGTCGGTATCCGACGGTGAACTTACCACTCAAGTGCGTTTTAAAGTAACTATTAACGATAGCACAGTTGTCGATTCTGATGCTCCTAAGTGGAGTGGCTCCGCAGTATATCAAGCTGGCGATAAAGTCACTTATCAAGGCGTTGTTTATACCGCTAAGTGGTGGAACCAAGAGCAACAACCCGATGAATCAAATGCGTGGGAAGGTGAAACATCACCAGAGCAAAGCAATTTATGGAAAGCAGGTAAAGCCTACCAAGGTGGCGCCGAAGTGATTTTTCAAAACCAAGGTTATCGCGCTAAATGGTGGACTCAAGGTGATACACCTGGGCAAGCCAGTGTGTGGGCCAAGCTTTAACACACTAATTTTTTAGTTCGCGTTTATTAAAAACACAAGAGCGTGTTGCTTTTTTAGGAAGGGATTAAATCCCCCTAAAAGAAAAAATTTTAATTTTTAAAATCAACACGCCTTTGTAACAAAATGAGAGAAAAATATGAATATTAAACAGTTAACAGCCGCCATTGGCGCAGTATTATTTGCAAGTACAGCGATTGCCGCACCGTCTACACCAAGTATTAATTGGGAACCGCAACAATATTCTTTTGTGGAAGTGGATTTGGAGGGGAATGGATCATATAAACAACTTGTTACCCGTGTGGAGCAGGTGAATATCAATATTCAATGGAGTGCATGGAGCGGTGACGGTGGTGATAGTTACAAAGTTTACTTTGATGACATATTGGTAAATGAAGGCACTCTTGCGGCAGGTTCTAAGACCGGGACTATTTCTTTTCTTTATGACAAAGCAGGTCGCCATACATTGTACGTTGAGTTATGTGAGGGAGGGGCTACGTGTGCTCGCAGTGCAGGGAAACCAATTGTTATAGCCGATACCGACGGATCTCATTTAGCGCCACTGCCAATGGATGTTAATTCAAATAACCGTGACATTGGTGTTAAACAAGATTTGGTTACCGGTGCTTATTTTGTTGAATGGGGCATTTACGGGCGTGACTTTGATGTAACAAATATCCCCGCACAAAACCTAAGTCACATTCTATATGGCTTTATTCCAATTTGTGGACCAAACGACTCACTGACAGGTAATCCTAAACGCTCGTTGGAGATAGCGTGCGCAGGGACACAAGATTTTGAAGTTGTTATTCACGACCCATGGGCCGCTGTACAAAAAGCATTACCAGGTGTGGATGCAAACGATCCAATCCGTGGTACGTATTCACAGTTAATGGCGCTTAAACAGCGCTACCCAGATCTGAAAATCTTACCCTCGGTGGGTGGCTGGACACTATCAGATCCATTTTCTAGTTTTACTGATAAAGCCAACAGGGACATATTTGTAGCATCAATGGAGGAGTTCTTAAAAACATGGAAGTTTTACGATGGTGTTGATATTGATTGGGAATACCCTGGAGGTGACGGTGCAAATAAAAGTATAGGCGATCCTATAAATGATGGTCCAGCCTATGTGGCATTAATGCAAGAGCTGCGCGCCATGCTTGATCAACTTGAAGCGGAAACTGGCCGTACTTACGAGTTAACATCAGCCATTGGCGCAGGGTATGACAAAATTGAAGACGTTGATTACCAAGCAGCTAGCCAGTATATGGATTACATTTTTGCGATGACTTATGACTTTTACGGCGCATGGAGTGGCGTAACAGGTCATCAAGCTGCACTTTATTGTGGTGAGCATATTAGCGCAGGCGAATGTAATGGCACGGGCTTAGATGAAAGCGGTGAGCCACGTAAAGGCCCCGCATATACAACAGATAACGCTGTGCAGTTATTATTAGCGCAAAATGTACCATCTAAAAAAATTGTAGTGGGCGCTGCAATGTATGGCCGTGGTTGGGAAGGGATTTTTCCAACAGGTACCACTATTGATGGTAATCCAATGACAGCAACCGGCTCAGGTCCATTAAAAGGAAGCAACGCGCAGGGCGTATGGGAAGACGGTGTAATTGATTACAAAGGTATTAAATCTTTCATGATTGGTACTGATGGCATGGGCGTGAATGGTTTTGAAGTGGGTTATGATGATCAAGCTCAAGGCGCGTATGTGTGGAATCGATCAACAGGAAAGCTTATTACATACGATAATGCTAAATCTGTCATTGCAAAAGGCCAATATGTTCAACAGTACAACTTAGGCGGCTTATTTGCATGGGAAATCGACGGCGATAACGGCGATATTCTTAATGCGATGCATGATGGTTTAGGTGGCGTTGTGCAACCGGTTAATAACAAACCTATTTTAAATGTACAAAGTACAGTGACAGTCAACGCAGGTGAATCAGTATCTGTAAGTGCAACCGCAACCGATGCCGATAACGATGTCCTCACATTTTCGTGGACAGCTGCTGCGCAGTTATCCATTTCAGGTCAGACAACAAGCACAGTGGCAATTACTGCCCCAAATGTGAGCCAAGATAGCCAGTTTGCAGCAACAGTCAATGTGTCTGATGGTAAAGTAACCGTTAGTAAAGCAATTGTTGTTAATGTACTGGCGCCAACCAGTGGTGGCGAAAATACTGCACCTGTTATTAACACCCTTGCAGATATAACCCTTGAAGAGGGCGCAACTGCAACAGTTTCAGTTATTGCAACCGATGCACAAAACGATGTACTAACTTATAGCTGGAGCGTACCTGCAGGATTAAAACGTGTCGGTGACGGCGCAAATATCAGCCTTGAAGCAGACGCAGTTGCACAAAACACAGACTTTACGGTTTCTGTCTCTGTAAGTGATGGTCAGGTTTCAACTACACAAAACTTTACTGTTACCGTAACAAACAACGATTCAACAACCCCTCCAGCAGCAGATGCATGGGATGCAAGTAAAGTATATGTTAAAGGCGATATAGTTGTATTTAATACAATAACTTATAAAGCTAAATGGTGGACTCAAGGAAACAGCCCTGACTTAGGTGGGCCGTGGGATGCGCAGTCACCGCCTACAGATGGAGAAGGCAATCTAGCTTGGCAGCTATCGGCGGTTTATAACAGTGGTGATAAAGTTATTTATCAAGGTAATCAATACCAAGCAAAATGGTGGACACAAGGGGATAAGCCAGGTTCAGCGAGCGTATGGCAATTACTTTAGTAATATAACCTGAGCTTTGGATAATAAACCTATTTAAAGCAGCTTTAGGGCTGCTTTAAATTTCATTGCATTATTTGACGTCTATTTTTGGTCGCGTTGTTATACGTTTAGCTGCTTTTGTAAAAAATAACTGGTGTGTCCATTAGGCATGTTGGCTAATTCACCAAAAATAGAATATCCCGCTTTAATATAAAAATCGAGTGCCTGAAATGTGGTTGTTTCTAGCCGTATATTTTTAATCCCTTTTGACAAAGCATAGCCCTCCATTTCAGATAAAAGTTTAAGTCCCCAACCCATTTTACGAACACTGGCATCAACCCATAGGCCTTGAATGTGCATCCAGTCCCAATTAATTTCACCTAATATGCCGCCAAAAATTTTATTTGAGTCATCTTTTACAAAAGCAGACACTTTTTCTCTAAATACAATGCCTGTAAAAGATTCATTAAATGCAGTGAGACCAGCTTTTAATGCTTCAAAATCAGCCTCTTCTGGGGGCATAGGTGTTGTTAATTTCATGGTATTCGGGCTGCTCCATTTTATTAGTATACTTTGTGTAAGATACAAAGTTGTAGCGAGCTAGTGTAGCAACTTTTATGCGTTAATATAGGCTGTTGTTTACCTGATTAAGGTCGCAACCTAAATTAAAGCGTTTGTTCATTTTAGTGTGTAAAAAATACATATAATTAGAATAATTACCTTGGGTAAGTCGCATTTAATTTTCTATAAATGAAATAAAGTAAATAATTTCAATTTGTTAAGTTTATATTTTCCTAATTATGACTTTGGCATGCAAGTTGAAACAGTGCCTGATATATTTTAAAAAGGAATGACCATGACTGCTGACTACTTTATGGCGTTAGGGCTGCTCGGAGTTGCTTTTTTTGCTGTTGCGGGAGCGTTGCTCGGGTATGAAAAAAACATCAGCGGATTTGGTGTCGTTGTGGTGGCAACGGTTACCGCTTTAGGCGGCGGGACCCTCAGAGATATACTTTTAAACAAGCCAGTATTTTGGATTGCAATGCCTGAATATTTATATTTCACTTATGGCGCTGTCGTAGCAACAATTGTATTTATTCGATATCTACCGCACGTTAATAACTATTATTTTTTACTCGTAGACGCTGTTGGTATGGCATTATTTAATATCATGGGAATCGAAAAAGCATTAATTAATGGCTCTGGCATGGTGGTCGCCATTACCATGGGTATAACAACAGGGATTTTTGGCGGGTTAATACGCGATGTTATTTGCCGTGAGGTACCAACCGTTATGCGCAGTGAACCTTATGCATCTGCATGTTTAGCTGGTGGGCTTGTTTATGGTGCTTTATTTAGTCTTAACATAGATTATATTTGGTGCATTTTAGGCTCATTTTTTACCACTCTATTTTTAAGATTGGGCTCACTGCATTGGGGGTGGCACTTAACTATATTCAGAAAAAAGACGTTAGAATAGAAAATTAATGGAGTCTCAATGCAATCTCAATCAATTAATAGAAACAGCGCAAGGTCAGTGCTGTTATGCAGTTAATATCGCGCAACGCGCAGGAAGAATGGTAAGAACCATCGACACTAAGTGTCAATGCCACTGTGCGTTAGGAAAAAAAGCACACAAAAATCCGTCATGTTGGATTATATAAACAGCAAAGCCCATATATATATCGAAAGATGCCCAGAAATTAGTAAGGTACTATGAACTTCGGTGGCGTTTAAAGGCGTTTTATAAAGCATGGTAAACAGATGGAACCAAAGCAGAAGGATTACGTTTTCAGCGCAGTGGTAATATTTTACGAATTGCCAACATTTAAGCATTTATTTCCGTTAGGTTATTACAGCTGCAAAATATGGCGAAAATACGTGAGGTTTGCAGCGTGTGTTAAAGAGATGGCATAGAAATAACTATGGGCAAAAGCTGAAAAGGATGAGTTGCCGGATAAAGTACCGTCTCTTCATTGGCTAAATTATTTGTTATAGATACATTAACCAGTGTCCATCAAAGGAACTATTCAAATTAAATATGGTATAGCCTAAAGTGTTAGGCGCAATTTTATAACGGTTTATTTATTATGATTGAAGTTTTAAATAATCAAAAAAGCGGTAAAGAATAATGCGAAAATGAATGACTAATAATATTTAGCTGTAAAATCCACTTAAACGCGTTAATATTTCCCCCAAATCAGCAACTAAGTTATGGTTCGCTAAATCAAAAGTAAATCTTTGATTTAGCGGTTATTTAAACTTATTTTAAGTTATTAATGTCTCAGTACAAAACAAGCTGTCTTTGTGGGGCCGTAAAAATAACTGCTAAGGTAAGTTTACGGTTTGTCATTGCCAATTCTGTAGGACTTGGGGCGGGGCCCCATTTTTTGCTGTAAAATGCGGAATTAAAGTCAAAATTGAATGAGTGGATAAAGTTAAAATGTACGAATCTGCATCGTAGGCGTCTCGCAGTTTCTGTATTAAATGTGGCACTCATTTGTTTTATAAGTTCAAAACAACAGGCGAATAGATCATGCCAATAGGTATGTTCTCTAATTTGAAAGGCTTAGAAATGGATATGCAGTATTTTAGTGACATGCGACCAAATTATTATTGTTTTTCAAATGAAACTAAAGAAAGGACCACTGCTGAGATAATGGCTTACTTTGCTGCTAAAATATAATAAAGCATTTAACGTTTATAATTACAGCTTACAAATTTCTAATTGATTTGTTTACTACAAAATTCCTAATGAAGTTTACTTTTTTATTATAAGTGGGATAACGCTCTAACAGTAAAGTGAGGTGAGTCATCATTATTTTTTATATAATTATTAGAGAGTGAATACACCAAAATGCAGATATGCAAAATATCATCTGAACAAACAATGTTACTACGCCAACGTGTATTGTGGCCCAACGAAACAACTGAGTTTTGTCGTGTAGACGGTGATGAAGATGCGAGCCATTTTGGTGCTTTTATAAACGACAATTTAGTGTGTGTTGCCTCTGTTTATTTGACGCAGGGTAAAGCACGCTTACGTAAATTCGCAACCGACACGGATTATCAAAACCAAGGTGTTGGTTCTAAAATGTTAAACCATATTATCCAGTCATTAAAAAGTACAGAAGCTAACCTTTTTTGGTGTGACGCGAGAGAATCTGCTTTAGGTTTTTATAGACGTTTTGGCATGACTCCCTACGGAGTACGTTTTTATAAGCAGGATATCCCGTTTTTTAAAATGAAGCTTGCTTTATAGCGAACTTTAAAGTTGCGGGGCTAACGGGCTAAATGAAAGTTTAGCAAAGGCTTCGCATTCTGCTTATTGTAGTGTGACAGTAATTTTGGCACCCATATACAGAAAAAATTCACACAAAGATGATTGACAATTAAATGAAGCTTGAAGCAATAAGCCTCTTCACCGTTTTCTTTCTTTGTTTTGCAATTACATTGAAATGTTCTTTGGCAAAGGAACGTCATGCCATAGTTTAATACTCGTCGAATCCATATGTTTAATACCTATAGGCTTTTATTATTTTTAGGAGAGATTACATTAGTATTTTTGAAATAATAGTGATTTTGCATATGAAAATTAATATGAGCTCAATATAACTGTAAGGTAGTTGAAGGGCTTTAAAGATTCACTTTTTCAAAATTAGCGATAAATAATTAATTTTTCAGGTTATGATTATTTGCTCTATACTCAATGTATTATACTTTTAGGTTGCAGATAAATGTACAAAAGGAATGTTTTTTTAAGTATTGCAAAAAGCAATAAACTGGTACTTTTTACTGTGATGCTTTTTTTACTCATTGCACTTCCTTCTCTTTTTGTCTTTGATCAAAAAATTAGAGGCAATATATATCGCGCGTCTCATATTGAACTAAAACGAGAGCTTGAAAATAAAACCGTCGCAATAAAAAAACACTTTCAAGATAGCGTAACGGCCATTCGTTTCTTAGACGCAACACCACCAATTAAAGGAATTACGCGCGCGACTGAAAATAATCGTGTAGATCCACTACTTGGTACACCAATGGCTATATGGCAAGAGCGTTTAGCTAGTATTTTCTCAGGTTTTATGCGAACAGATGAGAGTATTCTTCAAGCTCGTTACATAGCGCTTGCTGAAGGTGGGCAAGAAATAGTTAGAGTTGATCGAAACTATCAAGGTGAAATTAAACGGGTACAAGGCTCTCAGTTACAAAAAAAAGGACAACGTGATTACATTATAAAAGCCAGTATGCTGGATGAGAATACCGTTTATATTTCACCCATTAATTACAATCGTGAAAATGGAGATATTCAAAAACCTTATGTATCAACCTTCCGTGTTGCTAAACCAGTGTTTGATAAGGATAAGCAAGTCTTTGCAGTGCTTGTGACAAACTACTTTGCGGATCAATTATTTAAAAGCTTAGAGTTTGAATTACCTAAAAATACAGCCATTTATTTAATGAATAGTGAAGACGAGTTTTTATTTCATCCAAACCCTGATTTAAACTTTGGTTTTGAATTTAACAGAGGTAAAACTTGGAGTGATGAGTTTAAAAATGCACAAAGTATGGCATTAGAAGGCGCAATACCATTAAATAATTTACCCAAAAAGTATTTTATTAAAAAACGTATTTACTTTGATGGCAATATTGCAATGCTGCCATTGGAGTTAGTTGTAAGTGTAGATAGCGATATGCTTATGGCACAGGTTAATGAAAGGCGTGAAAACTTCATCGCTCTACTTGCTATTTTTCTAATTGTTTTGTTAGTTGTCACCATTGTTTATCAGCGTTTTATTAATCGAAAACTGTTGATTCATTCGCTAAAAGAGCAAAATAACAAAGTTATTGAAAATTCCTTAGATGCTATTTTTACAATAAAAAGTACGGGTATCATTGTTCATTGTAATAACACAGCAAAGTATGCGTTTGGTCATGCAATAGAGAACGAAGTTGACTTTGTTTCTATGTTTACGTTGGCAGATATAGATAAAGATTGTTTATCGCAAACTATAAATGCAGGTTCGAAGATGCCTTTTGAAGCCATTTATACTGAGCCTAATGGAAATAAGCAATATTATTCAATTACTTTAACGAGCGTGTTTGATGTATATGAAAATGCATATCAAGTCGCAGCAATTTTAAGAAATATAAGCTCCTTAAAAAAGACTCAATCAGCACTGGAAAGTTTAAACAATACTTTAGAGTTGAAGGTTTCACAAAGAACACTTGAGTTAGAATCTGCCATTGATCAAGCTTTAATTGCTAGCCAAGCAAAAAGCGATTTTGTGGCAAATATCTCTCATGAAATACGTACACCAATGAATGGTGTATTAGGTATGCTTGAAATGCTAAAAGAGGACGGTTTATCCGAACAACAGGAGCATTATTTAAAATTGGCAAACAGCAGCGCTCACTCTTTGATGAATTTGATAAACGATATTCTCGATTTTTCTAAAATAGAAGCAGGCAAACTTGATATCGATAATCATACATTTGATATAGTGACAGTATGTAGCGATATGATTAGCTCTTTAGCATTACAAGGGCAGCGTAAAGGCCTTGAAGTATTTTTAGATACTAAAGATGTAGTGGATAGAATGGTGATTGGCGATAGCCATCGACTTAAACAAATTTTAATTAATTTAGTGAATAATGCATTTAAATTTACTCATCGGGGTGAAGTGAGTTTAACAGTTGGGTCTAAATATATCACTGATAGTAAATTATTAATGAGTTTTACCGTAAAAGATACCGGTATTGGAATAGCGGATGAGAACATTGCTAAATTATTTGACATGTTTACACAAGAGGATTCTAGTACTACGCGTCATTTTGGTGGCACAGGTTTAGGGTTATCTATCAGCAAAAAGCTTGCTCAGTTAATGGGAGGTAACATATCCGTTGTTAGTGAAAAAGAAGTAGGTAGTACATTTTGTGCAACCATTGAATTACATGTAGCTAAAAATAAAAAGTTAAATACAGGTATTGAACTTGCTACGAATGTTCGTATTGCAACATTAATCGCCCATGATAGTGTTTATAAAAACGTCTGTGATTTATTACAGAACACCTGCAAAATACACAGTACAAATATCGAAAGGCTCGACTACTTTAGCGATCATAAGGAGTTTGAAGCTGACTTATTAATAATAGATGATGAACATTTACAAATTAATGCTTTAGTTCGTTTTTGTGAGCAGTATAACAAAAAGTATGTGTTGATTTTACGTGATATGGTGGCAGATAGCCCAGCTAAAGCTGTACTTTCTAAAGGCAGCCATATTTTAAATAAACCACTTACCCAAGATCAATTTAGTTATAAACTCGCTAGTTTATTTGGCTCGGATAATGAGCTTATTATTACGCCGTCAAAAGAGTTAATCGATGAGTGCATTGAACCTGATTTGTCGCCATACCATATATTACTGGTAGACGATAATATGATAAATATAGAAGTGGCTAAAGCGATTTTAAAGCCGACTCAAGTTAGAGTTACTTCAGCATCAGATGGTTTAGAGGCTTTGGAGATATTAAAACAAAACAAGGAGCACGTCTTCGATGTTATTTTAATGGATTGCCAAATGCCAAACTTGAATGGTTACGATACGACCAATGCAATCAGAAATTCGAAAGCAGGAAGTAATTACGTAAATGTCCCTATAATTGCAATGACGGCAAGCGCAATGGAAGGCGACAGACAACGTTGTCTCGCAGCAGGTATGAACGACTATATAACCAAACCTATAAAGCCACATACTCTAAAGAGTAAGTTATTGACCTGGTTAAACTAAATTACAAGTGTGCGCTCAACTGCTATGCAGCTGATTTTTTAGGTTTGATCTTTACTGAACTGATTATCGGTGTCGTTAGTTTTGTTACATCAGCGCTATCAAGTATGGTTTGTGTATCTGACCAATGTAATAACTCAATTCTCCCATCTTGCTGCTCTACAAGGGCAGTACAGCTTTCAATCCAATCTCCATCGTTGCAATACACAATTCCATCATCAACTTTTATTTTTGGATGATGAATGTGACCACAAATAATACCATCTACGTTTTGTTTTTTAGCTTCATGAATTGCAGCATCTTCAAAGGCTGTAATTGCTTCACGTGCTTTGTGTACGCGGGCTTTGATCCATGCAGCAAGCGAGTAGTAATTACCACCAAATACCTTTCGAATACGATTTGTCCAGCGGTTTAAAAATAATAAAAAGTCGTATCCAACATCACCTACAATACTAATAAATTTGTTATAGCGAGTCGCAGAGTCAAAGTCATCGCCGTGCACCAGCAAAAACCGTTTATTAGCCTTAGTAGTGTGAATAAACTGCTGGTGGACTTCAATACCAAACAGAGTCTGATCTATGTAATTACGAAAAGTCTCATCATGATTACCGGGAATATAAATGACACGTGTCCCGCTAGCACAGCTTAATACTTGATAATGGGAAGGGTGCCAATAAAATTGACGTTTCATCGACCATAAATCAATAATATCACCCACCAAGTACAGCGTGTCAGATTCTACAGAGTTTAAAAAATCAAGTAAGTAATCGGCTTTACAGTCTTTGTAACCTAGGTGAACGTCAGAGATCCAAATAGCAGGGTAGTGTGGCTTTTTACTGTTTGTAGCGTTACTCATTTTCATTCCCTAAAGTATCGAGTGTAATAGTTAAATAACCTGAACTTTGGTTAAGAGATTTACTAACGTATTGAATCATGGTGATATTTAAATTTATTTTCTCTAGCCAGAGATTTTCAGTGAAAACAAGGCGAATTTACGCGTCAATAGCGGGCCTATTGCAAGTAAACTCAACGCAGTTAGCGCTGAAAATGGCTGCTCGAGATAGATTTATTATCCTGAGTTCAGGTTAAATACTTTAGGGAATGAAAATGACAACTATACGACAGTAATACTAAAGCTAAATGACACAGATAAAATGTAGGTATAAAAAAACCGCTTTTAAAAAGCGGTTTTTAAATTATTTCAAAGCTAATTATTACTTAACCTTTAACGGCTGCTTTAATTGCATTGATTGCAGTATCAATATCAATTATTAGCTTTTCACCTGTGCGGCGGTTTTTAAGCTCAACTTTGTTTTCATCAAGGTTGCGCTCGCCAATTACAAGTGTGAATGGCACACCAATTAGCTCCATATCGTTAAACATTACGCCTGGGCGCTCTTTACGGTCATCAAACAATACATTAAGGCCTGCATCTTTTAAACCTTGATAAAGGGTATTTGCAATATCTGGAATACGATGTGATTTGTGCATGTTCATAGGCACAATTGCTAAGTCGAATGGCGCGATTGGTTGTGGCCAAATGATCCCGTATTGATCGTTGTTTTGTTCAATAGCAGCAGCAACAATACGCGAAACACCAATACCGTAACAGCCCATAGTCATTGTTTGATTTTTGCCGTCTTCGTTTAATACGCCAGCTTTCATTGCTTCTGAGTATTTAGTACCCAGTTGGAAAATATGCCCTACTTCAATACCACGTTTAATTTGTAAAACGCCTTGGCCACATGGGCTCATATCGCCTTCAACAATATTACGAATATCAGCAACTTCGTAATCTGTGATATCACGATCCCAGTTAATGCCGCTGTAATGTTCACCGTCTTTGTTAGCACCAGCTACAAAATCAGCAAGTATGTTAGCGGCTCTATCAACAATAATTGGCATAGATAACCCAACCGGTCCAAGTGAGCCAGGTTTTGCACCAATGGCAGCAACAATATCAGCCTCTGTTGCCATTTCAAGCGGAGAGTCTACTAACGGGTGCTTCTCAGCTTTTAGTTCGTTTAATTCGTGATCGCCACGCAGTACCAAGGCAACTAAACCACGTACTTCGTTTTCATCAGGCGTACCATAAACAATTAACGTTTTAACACCGCGATGAGGTTTTACACCGTAGTGTTTTTTAAGCTCGTTAATCGTTTTAGCGTCAGGAGTTGGAAACGCTTTTAACTCTTTACTTGCTTCTGGGCGTGGATCGTTTGGCGCTAGTGCTTCTGCTTTTTCAATATTGGCTGCGTAATCACTGCCATCACTAAATGCAATGGCATCTTCACCTGATTCAGCAAGTACATGAAACTCATGCGATACGCTTCCGCCGATAGAGCCTGTATCTGCGATAACAGGACGGTAATCAAGACCTAAGCGCTCAAAAATATTACAATATGCCTTGTGCATCGCTTGATATGTTGAATCTAAACATTCTTCACTTAGGTGAAAAGAGTAGGCATCCTTCATTGTAAATTCACGAGCACGCATCACACCAAAGCGAGGACGACGTTCGTCGCGCACTTTCGTTTGTACTTGGTATAAAGTAACTGGCAGCTGTTTGTAGCTGTTTATTTCTTTGCGTACAAAATCTGTAATCACTTCTTCGTGTGTTGGGCCAAGTGCAAATGTACGATTATGACGATCGGTAAAGCGCATTAGCTCAGGACCAAACTCATTCCAACGACCAGACTCTTCCCATAAATCAGCAGGTTGAATAACAGGCATTAGCATTTCAATGGCGCCAGCTTTGTCCATCTCTTCACGTACAATATTTTCTACTTTACGTAGCACGCGTAAACCAGAGGGTAACCAAGTGTATAAACCCGAAGCGACGCGACGGATCATACCGGCTCTAAGCATTAACTGATGCGATACGATTTCAGCATCTGATGGCGTTTCTTTAAGTGTTGCGAGTATATATTGGCTTGTACGCATGTTTTTTCCGAAATAGAGTAATTATTTTCTTTTAATAGAGCTTAAGTTTACCAGCGGATGCTTTTACACTAAAGCGCTAACTGAGTTATTTAGTTTTTTTCTATGCTTGTTACTACGTTATGCTCGCCATTGACTTTCCAGCGAATATTATAATTGTACAAAGTCATACCATAGCTTTGCTCGCCGTCTTTTTGTTTTTTATAGGCAGGGCGGGGATCTTGTTTTAAAACATTAGCTATAAAATCATGTAAATCTGGGTATTGTGTTTGCGCATCTATAAACTCCATTGCCTGAGGGCTAAATTCAACCGTCATTTGTGTTTCTGGGCGCGTGTCAGCAAAGCCAGCACTTGCATCAGGCATTGAGTCTGAATAAGGCAAATATGGTTTTATGTCAACAATCGGTGTGCCATCAAGCAAATCAATGCCAGCGAGCGATAAACTAAGTTGTCCGTTTTTATACTCTATACCTTCAAGTTTTACGGCGCTCATACCAATCGCGTTTGGTCTGAATGTAGCGCGGGTAGCAAATACACCTTTTCGCTCATTGCCACCTAAACGGGGCGGGCGCACCATCGCAGAATAACCTTTATCGGCGGTTTCATGAAAACGAAATAACAACCAAATATGAGTAAATTCATCTAAACCACGTACAAACTCTTCGCGATTAAAATCAGGTGCAAAAATAAGTTTTGCCTTGGCTTGTGGCACTAAACGAGGCTGCCTAGGTATAGCAAACTTCTGTTTATAAGGAGATTGAATGTGGCCAATAGCCGAAATGGTATAATCGCTCATAGTACTCGAGTACAAATAAAATAGAGCCTTATTCTACCTGTATTTAGCCTTTATGGCATTACTGTAATTGAGTTTATTACTTATAAACCGGATGGTTTAAATGATAGGAATTGAGCCAAGTGCTTTATAATTGCAGCTTAGCAGAATTTAAAAATAAACAAGGTAAGCCTGAGCTTACCTTGCTGTATGCATGTTAAAAATAGTTAAAACATGTATTGAACTGATACAGACGCTACATCCATATCTGGATCAATGTCATCATCAAGTTTGTAACGTTCATACTCTAAACGAAATTGAACATTTGTTGTAAGCGCATATTCGATACCTGCACCGTAAAACGCATCACCACCATCTGTAGAAGTCGATATACTTCCTATTGGTAACTCTTGTGTATAGTCTGCGTCCCATTCAAGCCAACCACCTTTTGCGTATACAGTGAAGCTTTCAGATAGTGGAAGACCCAAACGTGCGGCAAGAGATACGCCATCAATTTCAGCTTTGCTGTCTATGTCACTAACTTCATCAAAGTTTTGGTAAGCAAGCTCTAAGCTTAAGTACTCGTTAAATTGAGTACCAACATAGCCTTTAAGCATTTGTGCATCGTCGTCAAAGTCAGTGTCGTTATCACTGTCTTCAAACTCAAAAGAATATTGACCGTAACCGATACCAGTATAAATACGTGGAGAATCAAAATCAGAAATATCAGCGTGTGCTGCAGAGTTAAAACCCAGTGTTGCTAATGCAAGTGCAGAAAGAGAAAGTGTTTTAATCATTGTGAATAGCTCCTTTACAAATAAAAAATAATGTTTAATTAAGTCAATCAAACTTCAATTTAGTAAATGCAGCGAACATGCCAACTATAAAAACAAGTGAAAATGCTTAAAAAACCCTACTTTAGTATTGGCTTTATCGATGAGAAGTTTAAATAATAAACAAAGTGAACTTTTGTAATAAATTGTTATCTAAAGACTTTTGTAGCTTTTACAAGTTAATATGAGTTTTTTACATAGCTAGATGAAGTGGAAAGCTTTCCGAATCAAGATTTGCTTTATTTACCGGGGGGAAACTGTGACGAGCGACTTTTTAACCTAGTTATACCAAATACATTAAAATGATCATGTTTTTTGAAAACTAAAATTAGCTCGGTAATTATTCGGGCGTTACTCTATTATTTATACGTGTCTACATCCATGTAGACAATAAAGAGTAAGTCAGTCACTCCTAAACAGAACAAGTTTTAAAGTAGAAAGGTCAACACACATTAAAAAACAAATTGCTAGATTTAACCTCAAAGATAAACACGGCCTAAACTTTGTGTAATAAATTTTCGGTTTCAATCGCTATTTCTTTCATTTTTATAGCGTAGTTTTCTAATTTAATATCTTCGTCAGTCACAGCCTGAAAAGAGGGAACTTCAATTGGGTAACCTGTTTCATCCATAGCAATAAAACTAATAACACAATGATTTGTTTCAACCATATTTTGTGTCTTTGGATCACCACAACGCACCTGAATAAAAATTTGCATGCTGGTTTTACCTGTATGCGCTATTTTAGCTTCTACTTCAACAATTTGCCCAACTAATATAGGGCGTCTAAATTTAACACCCGCCACCGAAACCGTTACACAATAATGGCCACTCCATCCTGCAGCACACGCATAACCAGCTTGGTCAATCCATTTCATGACGGCTCCACCATGCACTTTACCACCAAAATTCACATCGGTAGGCTCTGCTAAAAAACGAAAAACAACTTTTGACGACGGCATAAGAAATACTCAATTTATTAAAACTAGTGTCAGCATAGCGCAAAAAAGGGGCCGAAGCCCCTGCAATTTAGGATATGTTTATAATTTATATGTAAAAATTACGAATATATAGTGGTTCAACGCATAATTTAGCTACATATTAGGGTAGTTTGGTCCACCAGCCCCTTCTGGTGTTACCCATGTAATATTTTGACTAGGGTCTTTAATGTCACAGGTTTTACAGTGCACACAGTTTTGGGCGTTAATAACAAACTCTTTATTCCCCGCTACCTCTTGTACTTCGTAAACGCCTGCTGGACAATAACGCTGCGCGGGCTCATCAAACTTAACTAAGTTTACGTTGATAGGAATTGACGCATCTTTGAGCTTTAAATGACACGGTTGTGATTCTTCGTGGTTAGTATTTGATAAAAACACGCTAGAGAGTTTATCAAAGCTAAGTTGCCCATCTGGTTTTGGGTACGCTATTTTGCCAGCGGCGTTAGCATCAACAAGAGTCGAGTGATCGGGCGTATTATCTTTAAATGTAAACGGTAAACCACCATTAAAAATATTTTGATCAAGCGTGTTGTATGCACCGCCTACAAACTTACCTAGTTTGTGCATAGCAGGGCCAAAGTTACGAGATTGATATAACTCTTTATATGCCCACGATTGCTCAAAAGCAGTTTGGTAATTAGTT
This sequence comes from Pseudoalteromonas sp. SG45-5, assembly GCF_014164085.1. NCBI lineage: Bacteria > Pseudomonadati > Pseudomonadota > Gammaproteobacteria > Alteromonadales > Pseudoalteromonadaceae > Pseudoalteromonas > Pseudoalteromonas sp. SG45-5. The sequence goes on from NZ_JACJEM010000002.1 coordinate 75,993, forward strand.
AAATCGGTATTTGTTAACTCATTTTGCAGTGCTTCAAAAATAACCTCAGCGGCAATCATTCCCGATTTCATGGCAGTGTGATTACCTTTAATTTTTGCAAAGTTAAGTGTGCCTGCATCGCACCCTACAATTAAGCCACCTGCAAAATGCATTTTTGGTAATGAATGCAAACCACCTTTAGCAATTGCACGTGCACCGTAAGCAATACGTGCGCCACCTTCAAGTACGTTTTTAAATACTGGATGATGTTTCATTCGCTGAAATTCATCAAAAGGGCTTAAATGTGGGTTTGAGTAATTTAAATCAACAATTAAACCAACAACGACTTGATTGTTGTCACTGTGATACATAAATGCACCACCGTTAGTATCGCCGCTAAGTGGCCAACCCGTACCATGAACAACTTTACCAAGCTCATGCTTACTTTCATCAATTTGCCAAATTTCTTTAAAGCCTAAACCGTAATGCTGTGGCGATGAATCTGCATCAAGGGCAAATTCATTGATTAATTGCTTACCTAAATGGCCACGGCAACCTTCAGCAAAAATAGTGTATTTTGCACGAAGCTCCATGCCTGGCATGTAACCGTCTTTTTCATTACCGTCTTTGTCGACACCCATATCGCCAGTAATAATGCCTTTTACTGCGTGATCTTCAATTATTAAAGAGTGAGCACTAAATCCTGGGAATATCTCGACGCCTAAGTTTTCAGCTTGCTCTGCAAGCCATCGGCATACATTACCCATAGATACAATGTAGTTACCGTCATTATGAAATGTTTTTGGCGTAGCAAAGTGGGGGATTGATGTCGCTTTTTGCTCGTTATTAAACCAATAAATTTCATCGTTAGTTACTTTGGTTGTAACCGGTGCGCCAAGCGCTTGCCAATTTGGTAGTAGCTCATCCAAAGCTTTGGTTTCAAAAACAGCACCAGAGAGTACATGTGCACCTACTTCAGAACCTTTTTCGACTACGCAAATCATGCACTCTTGTTGTTTTTCTTGTGCTAATTGCGCGAGTTTAATTGCACTTGAAAGCCCCGCAGGGCCAGCGCCAACAATTACTACATCAAATTCCATGGTTTCACGTTCGACCATAATAACCTCTTTATCTATGACGGACTTATTCGAATGTTTACTACGCATTTAAATAAGGTGTACAGCCTATTTTTAACCTTGCAAATTAAACGTTACAGACTGTGAATAGTTAAAGGTTATTTTAGGTTGACGTTTACGTCAACAGGAAGTAGTCTAATTTCATGAAATAAATAGGTTGACGTGCACGTTAGCTTGTAGGTTTAAATAATTATGGAGTTCCTATGAAAGTTCTCGTACCAATAAAAAGAGTGATTGATTACAACGTAAAAGCACGCGTTAAAAGTGATAACAGCGACGTGGATTTAACCAACGTTAAAATGGCAATGAACCCGTTTTGTGAAATTGCTATAGAAGAAGCCATTCGCCTTAAAGAAGCCGGTACAGCCAGTGAAGTTGTTGCTGTTACTATTGGTCCAAAAGCATCACAAGAGCAATTACGCACAGCATTAGCTCTGGGTGCCGACAAAGCCATTCACATCGAAACCGATGAAAAGCTCGAGTCACTCCATATTGCAAAGCTCCTCGCTAAAATTGTAGAGCAAGAATCTCCTGAACTTGTAATTTTAGGTAAACAGTCAATCGACTCAGATAATAATCAAACAGGTCAAATGCTTGCTGCGCTCACTAAGCGTGGACAAGGTACATTTGCCTCAAAAGTGGTTATTAACGATGGCAAAGTGAACGTAACCCGTGAAGTTGATGGCGGTTTGCAAACAGTAGCACTGAGTTTACCTGCAGTTGTGACAACCGATTTACGTTTAAATGAGCCTCGTTATGCATCACTGCCAAATATAATGAAGGCCAAACGTAAGCCGCTTGAAGTAATTGCAGCTGATTCGCTTGGTGTTGATTTAACACCGCGTATACAATTAATAAGTGTAGAAGAGCCAGCTAAACGTACAGCAGGAATTATTGTTGAAAATGTTACGCAGCTTGTAGAAAAATTAAAAATAGAGGCAAAGGTGATTTAAATGAAAACACTCGTAATTGCAGAGCACGACAACGGTGCCTTAAAACCAGAAACCTCAAAAACAATTAACGCTGCAGTAAAAATGGGTTTTCCTGTTGATGTACTTATTGCAGGTAACAGCCTAAGCGCAATGAGCGCACAAGTTGCCAGCATTGATGGCGTAGCTAATGTTTTAGTTGCCGATAATAGTGTGTATGAACATCAGTTAGCTGAGAGCATGGCCGATTTAGTTTTATCGCTTAGTGACAACTACAGCCACATAGTCGCAAGTGCAACGACAACAGGCAAAAACTTTATGCCACGTGTTGCAGCGCTATTAGATGTTGCGCAAATTTCTGAAATTATCACAGTAGTGGACGCAGATACATTTAAACGTCCAATTTATGCTGGTAACGCAATCGCCACGGTTAAATCACTCGATAGTAAAAAAGTAATTACAGTACGCGCTAGTAGCTTCGATTTACAAGGTGAGCAATCAGCAGCGGCTATAACTAGCATCGATACAGTGTCTGATCCGCAATTAAGTCGCTTTGTAAGTGTTGAACAAACTGAATCAGAACGTCCAGAGCTAACTGCCGCGACAGTGGTTATATCGGGTGGTCGTGGTATGCAAAATGGCGAAAACTTCGCGTTGCTTAATGGCATTGCCGATAAGCTAGGCGCTGCTATTGGCGCATCACGCGCAGCAGTTGACGCAGGCTTTGTACCTAATGATATGCAAGTAGGTCAAACAGGTAAAATTGTCGCGCCTAACTTGTATATAGCTGTTGGTATTAGTGGTGCAATTCAACATTTAGCGGGCATGAAAGACTCAAAAGTAATCGTCGCAATTAATAAAGACCCCGATGCACCTATTTTCCAAGTCGCTGATTACGGTTTAGTCGCTGATTTATTTGACGTGTTACCTGAGCTTGAGCAAGCGCTCTAAGGTAATAACACTAAGCGTGTCGTTGTTTTATTTATATAAAGATAGCGTATTCTGATTTAAAGCCGTCGTTTCATTTTTGATTCGACGGCTTTTTTTTCATATTATAGTGACAACGTTGTCATTTTGAGAATGTAAAATATAAGTAGGAGCCATACAATGGCAAGGTATAAAGCGCTTGATGCTATGCGGGGGTTAACCATCACATTAATGATACTGGTAAATACACCGGGATCGTGGTCCCACGTGTATGCACCTTTACTTCATGCCGATTGGCATGGGTGTACACCAACGGATGTTATTTTTCCATTTTTTATGTTTATGATTGGCTCTGCAATGTTTTTTTCATTCAATAAATCTGACCATTTAGGTAATTCAAAGCAGGTTTTACGGATTATAAAGCGCGGCGTAATTATTTTTGCTATAGGTTTGGTCTTAAATTATTACCCATTTATCAGCAACCTCGAAAATTTAAGAATACTCGGTGTATTACAACGTATTGGCATAGCCTACATTTTCGCGTCTTTGTGTGTGCTCGTGCTAAATAGAAATGGGATATTAACGCTATCGCTTATTGTGTTAGTACTTTATTGGCTATTGCTATTGCTATTGCTATTAAGCGTAGGCGCAGAAAAAGCATACACGCTAGAGTACAACGTCGTTAGGTTGGTGGATATTACCGTACTGGGTGAGTCGCATTTATGGCAAGGCAAAGGGCTTGCTTTTGAACCAGAAGGGTTATTGAGCACCATCCCAAGTATCGTAAGTGTATTACTAGGTTTTGAGACTACTCGCCTATTAGTTAATACTCAAAACAAATGGACAAGTATAAAACGCCTCGTTTTAATTGGCGCAGCAGGGATTATCATCGCACAGCTAGGCGATATTATTATGCCAATTAATAAATCATTATGGACAAGCACCTATGTTATTTACACATCAGGTATTGCCTGTATAACATTAGCTTTTTTTGTCTGGCTTTGCGACATAGTAAAACCACCTGCTATTGTTGAGTCGTTGATTGTTTATGGCTCAAATCCGTTGTTTATCTATGTGCTCTCTGGAGTATGGGTAATGAGCTATGCGTTGGTAAGCATAGGGAAGTTAACTCTAGATGATTGGTTATATCAACATTTAGCGTTAATATTTACCGCAAAATTGGCATCATTGGTTTACGCGCTGTTACACGTTGTGGGCTTTTGGCTGATAGCAAAGGTGCTTCATAAACGGCGTATATTTATAAAAATCTAAATAACCTGAACTCTGGATAATAAATCTATCTCGAGCAGCTATTTTCAGCGCTAACTGCGTTGAATTTACTTGCAATAGGCCCGCTATTGACGCGTAAATTCGTCTTATTTTCACTGGAAATCTCTGGCTAGAGAAAATAAATTTAAATATCACCATAATTCAATGCGTTAGTAAATCTCTTAACCAGAGCTCAGGTTAAATAATTTATTATGAACAATAAAAAACCAACTCGTAAGTTGGTTTTTATTTAATATTACTAAATAAGGATTTAGTAAGTTGCACTGCCTTTAGTACGAGGGAAGGCAATAACGTCACGCACGTTGCCCATACCTGTTACATAAGCAACTAAGCGTTCAAAGCCTAAACCAAAGCCTGAATGCGGCACACTACCGTATTTACGTAAATCGCGGTACCAGCTGTAATCTTCTTTGTTTAAGCCCATTTCTTCTAAGCGTGCATCAAGTACATCTAGGCGTTCTTCACGTTGTGAACCACCAATGATCTCACCAATGCCCGGTGCTACTACGTCCATTGCGGCAACGGTTTTACCGTCTTCGTTTTGGCGCATGTAAAATGCTTTAATATCACGTGGGTAGTTTTTAATAACTACTGGTGCTTTAAAGTGCTCTTCTGCAAGGTATCGTTCGTGCTCAGACTGTAAATCTACACCCCATTCAACAGCGTACTCAAACTTTTTACCACAGTTTTTAAGGATTTCTACAGCGTCGGTGTAATCAACTTGTGCAAAATCTTTATCTACAAATTCTTCTAAACGCGTAATTGCGGTTTTTTCTACACGTTGTGCAAAAAATTCCATGTCATCACGGCGCTCTTCAAGTACGGCTTTAAACACGTATTTAAGCATGTTTTCAGCAAGTTTTGCGATATCTTCTAAATCAGCAAACGCAACTTCAGGCTCGACCATCCAAAATTCTGCAAGGTGGCGAGATGTATTTGAGTTCTCTGCGCGGAACGTAGGCCCAAACGTATAAATTTTTGACATTGCAGAGGCGTACGTTTCACCGTTTAACTGGCCAGATACAGTAAGAAATGCTTCTTTACCGAAGAAATCTTCGCTGTAATCAACATCGCCTTTGTCTGTAAGCGGTAAGTTTTGCATATCAAGCGTTGATACACGGAACATCTCACCCGCGCCTTCACAGTCACTGGCCGTAATGATTGGTGTGCTGATCCAATAAAAACCTTGCTCGTGGTAAAAACGGTGAATAGCTTGCGCTAAACAGTTACGTACACGAGTTACCGCGCCAATCATATTTGTACGAGGGCGAAGGTGAGCGTGCTCACGTAAGTACTCAATGCTGTGGCGCTTTGCCGACATTGGGTATGAATCTGGGTTTTCTACCCAACCTAACACAGTCACAGTATTAGCTTGAATTTCGTAAGATTGACCTTGGCCAGCAGATTGTACTAAAACACCAGTAACCGACACAGAACAACCGGCTGTTAAGCTAGTAACTTCATCATAATTATTCAGTGAATTAGGAACTACCGCTTGAATAGGATCAAAACACGAACCGTCATGAACGGCTAAAAATGAAATTCCTGCTTTTGAATCGCGGCGAGTACGGATCCAGCCCTTAATTGTTACTTGGCTGTCTACCGCAACATTGCCTTTTAATAGCTCTGAAATCGCTAAATGGCTCATCTTCACTCCAATGATATAAGTTGCCTAACTATTTTTATTTAACTGTGCGCAGCACATTGGCATAAATTGCCCATAAACGGTGCTGCACTTGAACCCTGTATCTTACCTAGTAAAGTTAAATAAAAAAACTATTGTGGGCAACTCTTTAAAAGTTTTTATGCATGCGCTTTATTTTTAAGCAGTTTTAAGCGGTTTATTAACACTATTGTTATTTGTTACTCTTATATTTAGTGATTTTGTGGCATTATTGACGAACAAATCAAATTTATGTTTTTCACACTTAAAAAATCGATGCTATGAAACAAGTTTTTATATTACGAGGGCTACCAGGAAGTGGTAAGTCTTATTATGCGCAGAATCTTGCTGACGAACTAGGGGGAGCTGACGAAAGCCAGTACCTTATATGCTCAACGGATGATTATTTTATTAATGAACAGGGTGAGTATCATTTTGATAAATTTAAATTACCGCAATTTCATAATCTGAATTTAGCGCGTTTTATAAGCGCACTTGCTCAAGGCACACCTTTGGTAATTGTAGATAATACCAATATTAAAAAGTGGGAATTTGTAGCGTATTCGCAAGCCGCTATTGCTTTAGGTTATCAAGTAAAAGAAGTGATTGTCGGTGAAGTGAAAGACAAATCTATGCAGCACTTATACGCTAAACGCAACTCTCATCACATCCCACTTAAAACGATTAGCAAAATGGCGTATATGTTTGAGTGGTAAGTAATTATTATACATAAATTAATTAGATAAACGATTTGCTATACAAAGTGCGAACTCATCATAACATCGTTGATGTAGCTATTAATATTAACTGCCAAAATTGTTTGCTACTCTAGGGCGTGTTGAATCGCGGCGCATGTTTGGCATTACGCTGCGTTATCGCCTATTTATGGGGGACAACAACACATCATAGGCTTTGCTTAAATACCAAACACACTGCTGAAAATTCAACTATCAAAGGTCAACACGCCCCAAGGATATATGCAATAGCGGTATGTTACATTAGAAAAACGTCTTTCATTTAAACGACCTGTTACCAATTTGCAATAATACTGACTCAATTTGAGGGATTAAATCTGACGCTAACTTCGTTAAATTTACTTGCAATAAGCTCGCTATTAACGCATAACTCCGCTTTTTTCACTAAAAATCTCTGACTAGCGAAAAATAAATTTAGATATCATCATGGTTCAATATTAGTAAACCTCTTAACCAGAATTCAGGTTAAGTCAATTTCATTTTTATTCTTAATATCTTCGTTTTAGAGTTTCAAAAAAGCATTAACATATTAAATTAATATGTTAATAATCATCCTAAGCAGAATTCACGCTATATAAGACTTTCTTATTTTTTGCAATAATAAATCAATCCAAAAGAATTGCTTTTATTGCCTTATGTAAAACTAATATATTTATATGCATTAATAGAATATAAATTATATTGTATGCAATGATAATTAAATGTTACAAATGTTTCACTCAGTAACCCGTTCTGGATTGAGACACAAATTATCGAAGGTACATTATGAAACTTAATATATTGATTATTGCGTTACCGATACTAGGATCAAGCTCTCTTGCGCTTGCAAACACAACACATGAACGCTTATTTACACCACACGCTGCAGTTATTGAGCGTGTTCATCACCATGGTGTTGAGGACAATCATAACGAAAGAGCGCCAATTGCCCGTGTAAAAGTACAGCCCCAACAGCTAAACAATGTAATGCTGAGCTCTCAAGCGATTATGGCCAACTGTGATTTAAATGCGCTGGCGTCTGCGAATTCTTCAAATATTATCAATGAAATTAAAACCCAGGGTAGCGCGTGTATAAATGAGTTATTTAGCGCGTCGAGCTCCATACAAAGTCAGGTGTTCACTTCTGAAAAAATGTTTGCGGTAGCCAATCATGCTAAATCTCTTTCTCAAACCTATGCAGGTGGTGGTGATACCGATTTACAAGCATTGTTTTTGTATTTGCGTACTGGCTTTTACGCAGAGTTTTACAACGATAACATCAGTTTTAGTTCGTGGGTTACACCTGCAGTAGTCGATGCTATTGACGCATTTGTAAATAATAGCCATTTTTATGACGACAATGACGGGCACGGTAAAACGCTCAATGAAGTGATCATTACAATGGATAGTGCAGAGCAGCAACACCGCTACTTACCCGTTGTTAAGGAGTGGCTTACGCGCTTTAACGAAAGTTATGCGGCAAAATGGAATATGCGAGGAGCCATTAATGGCATTTTTACATTGCTTTATAGAGGGCAATGGAATGACGCTTATGTAGCTGCGGTTGCAACGGATGTTGATTTGGTTGTAAAGCTTAATGCATTTACACAAAAGCAGTGGATGATAGATTCTGATGCTGAATTTTTAATCGTAAATGCCGCAAGTGAGCTCGCACGGTTAAAAAAATATTCTGAGACCGCTATTCAAAGTGAGGTAGATAAAGGCGTTAAAGCTATTTTTAGCACTTATAATAGCTTTGGCTTTGGTGATGCTGTTTGGCTTGCCGCAGCTGATTCAGTGAGTTATTACGCCGAATGTAGTCTTTATAATATTTGTGGTTTTGCAGAGCAATTAACGCAACAGGTATTAGCTCAGAGTTACAGTTGTAGCAGTACGATTAAAATTAGATCGCAAAATATGACTGCAATCCAACATGCATCGGCATGTGATGCAATGGGTGCTGAAGAGGGCTATTTCCACAATAAACTAAGTACCAATTTGACTCCTGTTGCTGATGATAACAATAGTTTTTTACAAGTTAATATTTTTGATAGTAATGGCGATTATAGTAAATATGCAAAAGCTATTTTTGGCATCGACACTAATAACGGAGGGATGTATTTAGAAGGCGACCCTTCAGTGGTAGGAAATCAAGCTAATTTTATTGCCTATGAAGCAAGCTACGCTAATGCAGAGCATTATGTGTGGAATTTAGAGCATGAATATGTGCATTATTTAGATGGTCGCTTTGACTTGTATGGTAATTTTAACTCACCAACAGAGGAAATAGTGTGGTGGTCTGAAGGTGTCGCAGAATATATTGCTAATCAAGATGACAACGAAGCGGCTAAAAATACAATCAGTGATGGATCTCGTTATACCTTAGCGCAAATCTTTGTAACCAATTATGATGGATTTGATCAAGACCGTATTTACCGCTGGGGTTATTTAGCGGTTCGCTTTATGTTTGAACGCCATGGCGACGATGTTGACAGTATGCTTACAGACACCCGCAGTGGTAACTGGAGTGCTTACAAAGCTAAAACGGTCCAATGGGCTAATCGCTATGAAAGTGAATTTGTGCAGTGGTGTGATGATTTGGTGGCAGGTACAACAACAAATGCACCGCCTACAGCAAAAATAAACGGTCCTTACTCTGGTGTTAAAAACGCAGCAATTAACTTTTCAAGCAATGGAAGTACTGACAGCGATGGCGAGATTGCGAGTTATCAATGGCGTTTTGGTGATGGCGGGAGTAGCAATGAAGCAAATCCAGCTCATACATATACAAGCGCAGGTCAGTACACTGTCTCATTAACTGTACTTGATGATAAAGGGTTAGGCCAAACAGTCACATCTACAGTAATGGTTGAAAATGATAATAGCTCTGGGGATGAGGAGCTTGTAAATGGACAGAGCCGTATTATTGCAGGTAATCAAAATGAACAATTATATTTCACTCTCAATGTGCCTCAGGGAGCAACTGATCTCACATTTAATTTAAACGGGGGCACAGGCGATGCCGATTTATATGTGAGCTATGAAACAACCCCGACGACAAGCAGTTATGACTGTCGTCCGTATGTTGGTGGCAACACAGAGAAATGCACAATAAATCCAGCACAAGTGGGTACTTATAAAATAATGGTCAATGGTTATAATTCATTTGATAACGTTCAGCTTACTGCATCGTACAATGCTGGTAGCAGCAATGTCCCCGATGCTTGCTCTACTCAAGGTAGTCGCAGTAGTGGTCGTTTAGAAGATGGCGAGGTTATTTGTTTAGGTAACAGTGGCCCGCTATGGTTCAGTATCGCTGATATAAAAAGCCAAAACGGCGTTGCGATCACGACTTCAAATGGTAGTGGTGACATTAGTTTAAGTTTCGCAAGTAGCGGTTGGCCGAATACAAATAATGAATCTGCTCAATCAAATAATGCAGGTAATGACGAGTGTATTTATATTTCAAGTCAGGATGAATACTGGGGGTACTTAAAGGTTGCAGGTAACAGTACTGGTGCAAGCTTAGTTGTTGATTTTAACAGCCAAGGTTGTCGATAGGCGTTTTAAATACTTAACTAACCTGAACTCTGGTTAAGATATTTACTAATAAATAACCAAAAAGCCCATGAAAATGGGCTTTTTTTATTGCTAGTAATTGTTTTACTGCTTACGTTTATACACTGCAAGCGGATGTGATGTACTTAGTGATACATGAACCTGGTCGCCTGGATTAACAACAACCTCATGGCTTACTCGGCTAGTTACAATGGTAGAGCAGGCCAATTTTACAGCGCATAAGCGGCTACCCCCTTCAAAACGTACCCAAATTACTTCACCATTATTACCCACACTGCTTTGTACAAGCAGTACATCGTCAGGGCGAAGCAGTACGTCAACATCGCCATTGTCACAGTCAACGCCATGAGCGGGTGCATTACCAATTGAGGTAGTGGCTTGTCCTTGGCTAAATTGTCCACTAATAAAGCTGGCTTCACCTAAAAAGCGTGCGACAAAGCGATTGTTTGGTGTACTAAAACAGCGCTCCGGTGCATCTATTTGCTGAATTTTCCCGCCTTTTAGAATACCTACGCGATCGCCAACCGACAGCGCCTCTTCTTGGTCGTGTGTTACCCAAATTGCAGGTACGCCAGCGGCTTTAAGTGCGTTTCTGATATCCCAACGAAGCATGTCTTTAAGGGCTGCATCTAAATTAGAAAGTGGCTCGTCAAGTAATACGAAGTCAGGCTGGTGGGCAAGGGTGCGCGCAAGTGCGACGCGCTGTTTTTGTCCGCCAGAAAGCGTTGCTGGTTTTTTATTTCTAAAATCATCAAGCCCAAGTAGGTTTATCCAATGATCGGCAGGGGCTGTATTTTTTAACCTAAAGCAAATATTTTGCTGCACAGATAAGTGCGGAAATAACGCAAAGTCTTGAAATACCATACCAACACTGCGTTTTTCAGGAGGTATTGTTAATTTAGGTGTCGCGCGCCATTTGTCCGTGTTTATTTCGCCTTCGCTAATGGGTATAAGACCAGCTAGCGCTTGTAAAATTGTACTTTTACCACAACCTGTTGGCCCTACAAGCATAAGGATTTCGTTTTCACCCAGCGATAAGTTTAAATCGCTTACTACGCGGTTACTGCCATAATCTATAGACAACTGACTTACAGATAGCATTGTTTTTTAAATCCTTAATGTTCAAACTGGTTGCGTTTTTCGCCAGACATCATAATAGCTAAGCCGCAGGCAGATATCACTACTAACAATAATCCAGGAATAGCGGCACGGCCAAAATAGCCCGCCTCGTATACACGCCATAAATAAGTTGAGAGGGTTTCAAAGCCGGTTGGACCAAGCAGTAGGGTAGCTTCTAACTCACGCATTGATTCTAAAAATACCAGTGCAGCACCGGCAATAATACCGCGCATAGTTAAAGGCAGTGTTATGCGAGTAAACGCTTCGCGTGGGCTTGCGCCAAGTACGCGAGCTGATTTTACTAAGCTTGGATCTAAGTGCTCGGTACTTGTTCTGATTGAGCCTACTGCAAGCGGTAAAAATCGCAGCATATAAGCAATAATAAGCAATCCCAGTGTTTGATACAAAAACGGCAATTGCAAACCACCGTAAACAAGGGCTGTGCCCATTACTATACCCGGGATACCAAAGCCAAAGTAAGTAACACGTTCCATTATGCGACCCGCTTTGCCGCTAAGTGCGGCATGCGCTACTGGAATGGCCACTATCACAGCGACAATTGCGGCAATGAGCGATGCATACGTTGAGTTCCACGCAATGCTAAAATCAAACGAGCTAAAACCATCTCGTGCTAGCCAAAGTGAAAATATAGCCAAAGGTAGGCCGATCGCGAGTAGTAAAATAGGGGCAAACGTAACAAACAGCGCACTTAGTTGTAATTTACTTGGAAATAAAATTAACGGGCGGCCTTGGCGTTCAGGCGCGGTTTTTATTTGTGATTCAACTAAAAGTAAAAAGCCAACAATCACCATCAGTTGCAGTGAAAGCATGGCAGCGCGCCCTAACGCAAAGGCGTTGTATTCAACATAAATTACGCGGGTAAAGGTATCTAAGCGCATCATTGCGGGCGTGCCAAAGTCTGATAACGTATAAAGCGCGACTAACAATGAGCCTGCTGCAATACCGTTAACTACGCGCGGTAATATAACTTTAAATATACTTTGCGTCATCGACATTCCAAGCGTTCGTGCAGCATTAACCATGCTTGCATCAAGGCTCAGTAAAGATGAGCGAGTTGTCATCATTACAAACGGAAAGGTATACAGCGTCATTACAATAGCGGCACCTGTTAGGCCATACATTGATGGTGTTTCTATTCCTGTTAAGGTGTTTATTTCGCCTCCGGGGCCAAAAGCAGCATAAAGTGTAAACGCGCCAATATAACTGGGGATTGCCAGCGGCGCCGCAAATACAACTAGCCAGAGTTTTTTAAATGGCAAATGCACATACGCGCTAATAAACGCCAGTGGCACACCAATTAAAATAGATCCGAGTACCGTTAAACCCATTAACGATAATGTGTTACCTAAAATTTGAAGATTATGGCTGTCAAATACTGAACTTGTATCGCTCGCAAGCGTAATTAATATATAAACAGGGGTAAGCGTAATAAGCGCTGCAAGCAGCGCCATTGGGTAAGAGGCTGGTATTTTCATTACAATACGCCGCTGCTACGCATCAAATCTATAGTAGGGCGTAAATCAGCAAGTTGTGTCAAATCTACTTTGGGTGGAGAAATATTAGCAAGTGACGGTAAACCCTCAGGTTGGGTAATACCATTTACTAACGGAATTTCGTAAGCTTCACTGGCTAAGTAACCTTGTACTTCTTTACTTAGTAAGTAACGCATAAAGTTAGTTGCAAGCGGATCGTCGTTAAGCGCTAATACACCCGACGCATTTACTAAACAGCCCGCATCATTTTGCGTAAACGCTAAATCAAGTTTAGCATCAGGCTTACCTGATTTTAAACGCAAAGTGTAATAGTGATTAGCAAAACCAATATCTACTTCACCGCGTTCAACGCCCATAACAACACCTAATTCACCAGCGTATGTTTTAGCACGTTTTTGAATCTTTTTAAGCCACTTAGCGGTTTTGTCGTTGCCTTCTAAAATTCGCATTGCGGTTACAAACGATTGGAAAGAAGCGTAGGCGGGCGCCCAACCAATACTTAAATCGCTGTCGGCAATGTCCATAATGCTTGTTGGAATTTGATCTTTAGTTAAACGCGATGTGTTATATGGCAATGTACGAATACGGCCAGTTACTGGAGCCCACTCTTTATATCTAAATTGTGGTTGTAACTGAGCAGATAAATCACTAGGGATAGGTTGTGCAAGGCCAGCATCGGTTACTAAACCAATCGCGCCTGAATCAACCGCCCAAAATAAATCAGCGCGGCGAACGCCAGCTTTAGCTTCTGCAACAATGGTGTTTGCTAAAGCAGCAGTAGGACCTCGGCGTATACCGAGTTTAAAGTCTGGATTTTTTTTCTGGATTGCTTGTAATACGTTTTCATACAAACCCCCTTCGCCTCGGCCTAAATAAAGTGTTAACTCGCCTTTAAGCTTTGGTAAATCGTCAACAGAAACAGGGTTTGCTATATCAGCGGCTAGCGCACGAGAAAGAGGCAGTGGCAATGAGCCAACCACCCCTAACGCAGCTAGGCCTTGAATAAAGGTCCTACGCTTCACTTAAAATACATCCTTACGTGCTTTTTCGGCTTTTTCTATTAAAACCTTAGCGCGGTCTAATTTTGTTTGCATGTCACTGATCACATCGCGTACTTCATCTACGCTTTTGCTGTTTTTAATGGCTTGTGGCAGTGTCACGTTAAAGTTTTTTTCCAGCACTTCAACTAGTTTTGCATCTTGTCCAATAAGAGTACCTTCAACGCCTTCAAACAAGTGCAGATAAGTATCGTGAACAATTTCAGTGGCTTCGTCTCGTAAACGCTCAGCAAATTTAGCTACTACACGGTCTAATTTGTGCTTAATTTCATCAATGGTGGCACTTTGTGTCATTTGAGTTGTAGCGGTTGCTTTTACAGTGTCTAACAAGCCTTTTTGCTGGAATTTTGCAGCAAGCTTAACAGCCCCAAGGCCTTGCCACAAGGCTATGTTCATCGCTTTTTGCTGTTTACGAACTTCCTCAGTAGGCTGCTTATTATCAATGGCCATTTTTACGCCATAAAGACCTTGCCAAATAGAAGCGTATACTGGTACAAAGTTGGTTTCTATTGCACTGTGAAACTTAACAGACTCCCAATATTCAATTAAATCATCTGTTTTTACCGATTTTGCGCCTTTAGTATCGTAGTCGCTTACCATGGTATCAACTTTGCCTACCATCCATTCTACTTCTTCTGCGTAACTTTTAAGGTTAGCTTGAAGATGATTAACATGCTCGCCAATAGGGCCGTTAGCGAGTACCGGTTGAGCCATAAATGCAGAGGCGAGTAAAAGGCTTACACCTAACGTTTTGGCTGGTTTAAATAATAAATTCATAGCAAGGAGATCCAAAAAAGGTAATTGTAAATGATAGGTATTATCATATCCGTAACGGTCACTAAAATCAACAGACCTAAATCACACCTATTAGATTTTTACCTTTGTTTATGCGCATTTAACTATGCTGAGGGAATCCTTCTATCTGCTCATAGGATTTATAACTTAACCTGAACTCTGGTTAAGAGATTTACTAACGTATTGAATCATGGAGATATTTAAATTTATTTTCTCTAGCCAGAGATTTTCAGTGAAAACAAGGCGAATTTACGCGTCAATAGCGGGCCTATTGCAAGTAAATTCAACGCAGTTAGCGCTGGAAATAGCTGCTCGAGATAGATTTATTATCCAGAGTTCAGGTTAACTTAGTAAAAGTAAGTATGAGGTAAATATTGAGGTAGTATTGTGTAGTAAGTACTGCGCGTAAGATTACACGCAGTATATAGAGCAAACTGCTTAACCTAAACTTATGTTGATATATTCACTAACGTATTGAACTATATTAAATTTATTTCTAATCTAAGACTTTTAGTAAATTAAACGCCGTTAGCACTTGAAAATAGCTGCTTGGGATAGATTTATTATTCACAGTTTAGATTATTAATTCAAACCAAACGGATCATCGATGCTGTGACTTGGTTGAGTGAACCACTGTGGGCCTTGGCTCGTCATGTAGAAATGATCTTCTAATCGAACACCAAATTCATCTGGCACAACCAGCATTGGCTCATTACTAAAGCACATACCTTCGCCAAGTGGTGTTTTATTACCACCGACCAAATATGGCCATTCATGGATATCTAAACCAATGCCGTGGCCTGTTCGGTGAGGGCAGCCTGGCGTTTGATATTCAGGACCTAAATTGTGTGACGCTAAGTAGCTACGGGCGGCAATATCAACATTTTCGCAAGGCTCACCTATTTTAGCCGCTTCAAAAGCCGCAATTTGGGCCGCTTTTTCATACTCCCAAAATGTGCGTTGTCGTGGCGTTGCTTCACCAAAAACGTATGTACGGGTAATATCTGAAATATAGTCATGTACTTTGCAACCGGTATCGATGAGTACCATGTCGCCTTTTTTGAGGTGTTGAGGATCTTTTACGCCATGTGGAAAAGAGGTTGCTACACCAAATAAAACAATGCAAAAGTAGTTACCTGGTGCGCCTACCTTTTGATGAGCTTGTTTTATAAAGTCTTCAACTTCAACAGTGCTAATACCTTCATAAAGCATGCTTGCTGTTGCTTGGTGAACGGCTAATGTCATATCCATCGCGCGTTGCATGAGTGCTAGTTCATTGGCCGATTTGTGCATACGACAATGCGCCGTTACGGGTTGTGCATTAATTAAATTTAGTCCTGTTTGTGCTTTATTAATACCATCAAAAATAAAAAATTGTGCGCTTTCATCAATGCCAATAGTACCGCTTTGGTCTATACCCATTTCACAGAGCATATTTACAAATAAACTGTATGGGCTTTCATGTTCTTGCCAGCCACGGATCGGGCCTTCAATCACTTTAAAGCCGTTTAATGAACCAATCTCAAAATAAGGAGCTATATATTGCACCTCGCCTTTAGCAGGTAGTATTGCACCCACCATACGTTCACTAGCATACCAACGCATTCCCGTGAAATAAGTTAGGTTTGTGCCAGCATTGAGGTAAATAGCATCAATATTATTGGCCTGCATGTATTTTTGCGCAGTGGCTATACGTGCTAAATATTCATCTGTTTGGATGGGTAATAAGTTACCGGTCATGTCGTTTAGACTAGCAAGGGCTTGTTCTTTAGATTGGGTCGCAATACCGAATGTTGTCATAGTTACTCTCTTTTTTTGTGCAGTATGTATTATACCAATCGGTATAAATATTTGAGCAATTTAACGAGTTAAATTGCTCTATAACTTTGTTGTAATTTTAATTTAGAACAACAAGTTATAAAATTTTTCTTAGTTCTAGTGCAATTTTTATTATTAAATAAACCCTGTATATAAGCAGGTTACGCCGTAAAACGGCTTATACAATAAGGTTGTAAGTTAATTTTGGGGGTTTTATTTAAGCACAGTGCTGTTACTAATTCAGCAGTTATAGCTCCTTGAGTTAAACCTAAATGTTGATGACCAAAAGCAAAATAAAGACCTTCATGCTTTGGCGCGCTGCCAATAACAGGTAAAGAGTCGGGTAACGATGGCCGACAACCCATCCAAGTAGTGTTTAGCGCTAATGCTTCTTTATCTGTCGCAAGTAATGCTCCAGCATGAGGAAGCAGGGCCAGTGCACGTTTATTATTCATTTTTTTAGTAAGCCCTGCAAATTCTACTGTGCCTGCAATTCTAAGGCCTTGGCTCATTGGAGTCATAATAAAATTACGCTCTGCTGATGCCACAGGACGCGATAAACTATGTTTTACATCCAGCATACAATGGTAGCCTCGTTCAGTATCAAGCGGAACATTGTAACCAAGGGGTTTTAATAAAGTCTTGCTCCAAGCTCCAGCTGCAATAATTACTTTATCTGTAATGATATTTTGCTGACATATAAGTTCAAATCCATGTTGTTGAGGTTTAATTTCAGTAATTTTTTGCTGACTAAAAGCCCCGCCAATGTTACTAAATTGTTCAGCTAAATGCAGACAAAATAAATGGGGATCAACACTGTGCGCTGCATCTTCAAACAACAATGCATAATTAATTGTTGTAGATAAACAAGGCTCTAATGTTTGCAATTGGTGTTTGTTAAGCAAGCGTACGGCAATTCCTTGCGCTTTGTAAGACGCTAACATAGCGTCAATCTCATGCAACGGTGTTGTCTCAAATGTTAGCAAGCTGCCTTTTTTTATCAATAAATCATTTAAATCACATTCACTAAGTAGTTGCTCATACGCCCCCAAGGCATTGTCATTGAGTGCTTTTAGCGCTTGTGTATGCGCCCGATATTTTACACTTCGCATATTTTTTATGAATAACCAAAACCAAGGTAATGCCTTTAACATGTAACGATAATCAACTCTTAATGCGCCCAATGGGTTAAACACCATACTGGGCAATTTTTTAAATAGCGAAGGGTGGGCTAATGGAAATACTTGCTCTATTGCAAAATGCCCAGCATTGCCCTTTGAGCAGCCTTGCGCTAAGCCTTTTTCGTCAAATAAGGTAACTGAGTATCCAGCACGTTGTAATTGCAATGCGGTACAAATACCTATAATGCCAGCACCAATAACAGCTACTTTTTGGGCGTTTTTTTTAATCAAAATAATTTACCTTTTTTAAATAACCTGAGCTTTGGTTAATAAATCTATCTCAAGCCGCTTTTTTTTAGCGCTAACTGTTTGAATTAAATGCAATGTGCTCTCTATTGACGCGTAAATTTGCCTTATTTCCACTGACAATCTCTGGCTAGAGAAAGTAAATTTAAATACATTATAATTCAGTTGTTTAGCAATTTTGTTAACCGAAGGTTAGGTTAAATACTAAAGCGTATCGATTTAAATGTTGACCACGTCTTATTATTTTTAATTTTAAATGCAATATTGATTATTGTATACAATATGCATATAGTATCAAGTCAAAACCTCAATAGGAAAATAAAAATGAAAATAAATTGGCACGGTGTTTACCCAGCAGTTACAACTCAGTTCAATCAGGATGATTCAATAAACTTTGCCTCCACAGCAAAAATGATTGACGAATTAATTAATGAAGGCGTCCACGGTATTATTGTATTAGGCACGGTTGGCGAAAACTGTTCTTTAAATGCGGATGAAAAACGTGCTGTACTTAGCATGGCAAGAGAAGTGGTGGGTAAACGTGTACCTTTGATTTCTGGTGTTGCTGAAACAACAACTGTGAATGCGGTGCAGTTTTCAAAAGATGCGCAAGCAGCTGGAATTGACGGCTTAATGGTATTACCTGGCATGGTGTATCGTTCAAGTGAACGCGAAGCTATCCATCATTACCAACAAGTAGCGCGTAATACATCTTTGCCAATAATGATTTACAACAATCCAGTCACCTATGGTGTTGATGTGTCTATTGAAGGAATGAAGGTACTGGCTGAGGAAACAAACATAGTGTCGGTAAAAGAAGCGACTACCGATACACGACGCATCACCGAATTATTTCGAGAGTTTGGTGACCGATTTGTTGTTTTTGGTGGTGTTGATGACATTGCACTTGAGAGCTTAATGCTTGGTGCAACAGGGTGGATTTCAGGTTTAACCAATGTTTTTCCTAAAGAGTCGGTTGCTATTTACCATTTGGCTAAAATGGGTCGATACCAAGAAGCACTTGAAATTTGGCGATGGTTTTTACCTTTATTGCGCTTAGATACTATTCCTACATTAGTACAGTGTATTAAATTTGCAGAGCAACTTGCTGGGCGAGGTGTTGAGACCGTGCGCGCTCCACGTTTGACATTAACCCCTGACGAAAAAGCAAATGTGACCAAGCTCTACAATGAAGCGATCGCAAACCGTATCGATCTAACTAAATTTAATTTGGATTAAGTTATGCGCAAAGGCACTTTTTTTTGCATCGATGGTCACACATGCGGTAACCCAGTTAGGCTTATCACTAGCGGTCACCCTTACTTAAGAGGGGACAGCATGAGTGAAAAACGCCAAGATTTTTTGCAAAACCATGATTGGATCCGTCAATCGTTGATGTTCGAACCTCGCGGTCACGATATGATGTCGGGTGGGTTTTTATACCCACCAGCCAGCGAGGACAGTGATGCATCTATATTATTTGTAGAAACCTCTGGCTGCCTACCTATGTGCGGTCACGGTACAATAGGTATTGTTACTTTTGCGCTTGAACATGGTTTGTTACAGGCAAAAACACCAGGAACTTTATTACTGGATACGCCTGCAGGGCGTGTTCAAGCAACCTATTTGATGCAAGGTGGTAAAGTGCAGTGGGTTAAAATTTACAATGTACCTGCCTATTTAGCTCACCAATCAATTAGTATTACGGTTCCAGAGTTAGGTGAACTCAGTGTTGATATTGCCTACGGTGGGAATTTCTACATTATTATTGAGCCACAAAAAAACTTCAAAGGCATTGAGCATTTTAACGCCGCAGACATCCTTAAACATAGCCCCCGAGTACGTGATGCAATTAATAGCAAAGTGCAATGTATTCACCCTATCGATCCGTCAGTACAAGGTGCAAGTCATGTGCTTTGGTGCGGAGCTCCCCAAAATACAAATTCTCATGCCGCAAATGCTGTTTTTTATGGTGATAAAGCAATAGACAGATCTCCATGTGGAACGGGGACCAGCGCACGTATGGCGCAACTATTTAGCCAAGGTAAGTTAACGCCAGGAGAGGAGTTTATTCATGAAAGTTATATCGGCAGTCAGTTCGTCGGATGTATTGAAAAAATAGTCGAAGTGGCGGGGATCCCCGCTATTTTACCCAGTATTCGTGGTTGGTCTCGTGTCACTGGTACAAGCACTATAACTGTTGACGATGACGATCCGTACGCGTTCGGATTTCAAGTAATATGATCAGGAGAAAAGTATGACATTAACAGGACAAAGTTTAATTGCAGGTCAATGGTTAGGCAACAGTGATAACGGTGAATTTAAAGCATTTTCACCTGCTCATAACGTACCTTTAGAGACCAATTTCTTTAATATCAGTGTAAATGAATTAGAGCTTGCAATTAACGAAGCCGAAAACGCATTTTTAGCATACAGAAAAACAACGTTTGAACAACGCGCACTATTTCTAGATTGCATTGCAGAGCAAATAATAGTCTTAGGCGATGAGCTTCTTACATTAACGCAGCAAGAAACAAACTTACCGCTCGCCCGATTGCAGGGTGAGCGTATGCGCACTGTTAATCAACTTAAAGCATTTGCGCAGGTTTTGCGAGAGTCTCCTGATTCACCAATGGGCTTAAAAGTTATTGATGAAGCAGATAACTCGCGTCAGCCTCTGCCTAAACCGCGTACTGAGCTTAACTATTTACCGTTAGGGCCCGTTGCCGTGTTTGGTGCATCTAATTTTCCGTATGCATTTTCAACTCTTGGCGGCGATACTGCGGCTGCATTAGCGGCAGGTTGCCCTGTTATTGTAAAAAACCATGATGCTCATCCAGGAACGGGAGAATTGATGGCACGAGCAGCGTTAGCGGCTATTAAAATATGTGCAATGCCGTTAGGTGTGTTTGCTATGGTGCAAAGTAAATCTTATAACATTTCACATGCCTTAGTTGCAGCCCCAGCTATTAAAGCCGTAGGTTTTACAGGTTCTCTTAGTGTTGCAAACGCGCTTAAAGCAACAATGGTTAAGCGTTATGAAGCGATCCCTTTTTACGCAGAGCTTGGCAGTATTAATCCACAAATCATTTTACCAAACAAAGCGCGAGAGCAAGGTGCGCGTATTGCACAAACGTTATGTCAATCAATGCTTATGGGTAACGGCCAATTTTGTACGAGCCCAGGGCTTTGGTTAGTCCCAACTGGGTGTAAAGGTTTTGAAGAAGAAGTAGCCGACTGCATAGGCAATTCACTCTCAGACACGCTGCTATCACCGAGTATTATTAAAAGCTTTAAATACGCAACTAGCCAGCGGAGCAATATGGATCAAGTCAGCTTATTGGCTAAAGGCAAGCTTGAGTCTGATTTTCATGCTAATGCACATGTGTTTGCATGCAGTGTGGATACTTATTTGGCCTCACCTGCATTGCATGATGAAGTATTTGGTCCTGCAGCATTAATTGTTCGTTATGAGAATGAACAGCAATTATTGTTAATAATCGATAAGCTTGAAGGCCAACTCACTGCCTCTTTACATGGTACACAAGATGATTTAGATAGCGCACAGTGCTTAACAGAAATGTTGCAATATAAAGTGGGCCGCTTAATAACAAATCAAATGCCAACAGGCGTTGAAGTGTGTGGTTCGATGAATCATGGCGGGCCATTTCCAAGCTCAACGGACGTGCGCAGCACCTCTGTTGGCACACATGCAATGTTGCGATTTTTGAGGCCCATTTGTTATCAGTCATAAAAAATAGGGAGGGATGGGAATTTCTTTTGTCCCTATTTATGTTATCTTATAAGGCTTTAATGGCATTGTACCTTGGTTTATTAGCCTAGGTACGTATAATGTATGCTAAATGCAATTTATAGGAATATCATGGCTATTGAGCACAAAACCCGAACTCAGCTCGTTGCAGAAGCTATTCGCGCAAAGATCCTCTCAGGAGAAATTAAAGGAGGAGAGCCACTTCGCCAAGCGGCATTGGCTACGGAGCTAAATGTCAGCCGAATTCCCGTTCGAGAGGCATTATTACAGCTTGAGGCAGAAGGTTTGGTTAACTTTGAGGCGCATAAAGGGGCTACCGCCACGCAATTATCGGCCTCGCAAATTGATGAAATTTTTGATTTACGCGCACTTCTTGAGGCTGAATTGTTAAGTTATTCGATTAATGATCTTACTCATCAAGATTTAATTGATGCTGAATTAATTTTGACCGAACTAGAAGATGCGATGGATGCAGGTGATAGCCACCTTGAAACCGGTGATTTAAATAGTAAGTTTCACGGTAAGTTGTACAGTCGTGCATGTCGTCCACAAACACAAGAACTAGTTAATATGTATAGCAAAAACTCAGAACGCTATGTGAGAATGCATATTTTATTAGCAGGTGGCTTAACAACCGCCCCAGAAGAGCACCGTATATTGCTAGAACTTTGTCGTAATAAAGAAACACGTAAAGCATGTGATTTTTTGAAGAAACATATTTTAGGCGCTAAAAACGACATTAAAAAACTGCTTATAAAGCTCGAAGATGAACAACGTAAATAATCCCAATACTAGGGCGTGTTGACCTTTGTGGATTGAAATTTGTTCAATCTAGGGGGAGAAATGCGGCGCGAGTTTGGCATTTATGCTGCGTTATCGCCTATTTATAGGGAGCAACCACACCTAATAGGCTTTGCCTCATCTAAATATACAGCTTCAAAATTAATGACAAAAGGCCAACACGTCCTAATTTTGCGCGGTAGGTAGTTTTTACTGCGCAAAGTATTTCTCGCCAGTCTGCACTCTTTTTATAAAACGTAACTAACATACTTCTGGCACAGTTTTACCTTTTAGAACAACTATACCTTCACCCCAATCTAATTAACCTGAACTCTGAATAATAAATCTATCTCGAGCAGCTATTTCCAGCGCTAACTGCGTTGAATTTACTTGCAATAGGCCCGCTATTGACGCGTATATTCGCCTTGTTTTCACTGAAAATCTGTGGCTAGAGAAAAACAACTTTAAATATCATTATGATTTAATACGTTAGTAAATCTCTTAACCAGAGTTCAGGTTAATTAATACACCATTCTCTAAACATAAAATTTACACTTTATAGTTCTTTTTTCTATCAATGAGTTGACTCTACTTTTAAATGAATTTACAAAATTAGAAATAACTTATGTATATTTAATATTGTATACAATATGTAATAGGTGTATATTTTTTATCACCACTTGTTAGGTGGATAAAAAATCAATGGGAACAAAGGGACATTTTTATGTTTACATATAATAAAAAGCAAATAAATAAAACAGGCACAAATACTCTATTAGCTACTGCAATAGCAACGGCATTAATGATCACCCCAGCTGCACACGCAGTTGATGGTAGTAGCATTGTAAAAGGCCATATTGAAGCGCAAGCAGGGACTGACTTAGTTGGTGCAACTGTAACCCTTAAGCACAAAAGTAAAGGTTTAGTTTTTACCATTACGAGTAATGCACAAGGTGAGTATTTACTGCGTAATGTGCCGGTAGGTAAGTATGATGTAACAATTGTTAAAGACGGCTATCAAACACTTAAAGAAGAAAACGTGGCTGTTACAATTGGTCAATCGATCATTCTCGATGTGCAACTCTATAAAGCGGGCAGCGACATGGAACGTATCGCAGTCACTGGCTCTGCAATTCGTCGTGTCGATATGTCTTCATCTACTTCTGGACTTACATTTAGCGACTCTGAGCTTAAAGCCATGCCTGTGAATACAGGATTTGAAAGCATTGCATTGTTAGCACCTGGTACATCGGCACCTGGTGGCTCTAACTTTAAAGGCGCATCAAGTTTTGGTGGATCATCAGCGGCTGAAAATGGCTATTACTTTAATGGTTTAAATATAACCAGTATTCGCACTGGGCTTGGCTCTATTAGACTTCCTTGGGAAGCTATTTCACAAACTCAAGTTAAAACGGGCGGGGTGAGCCCTGAGTTTGGTGGCGCATTAGGTGGCATTGTTAACGCAGTTTCTAAATCGGGTGATAACGATTTTAAATTTGGAGCAGAGGCTCGTTGGGATCCCGATAGTTTACGTAGTCAGCATGATTCTATCTATCAAGAAAATGGCACTATAAGTAGCAATACTCAACAAAATAGTTATGATTTTAAAGAGCTTCAGTTATGGGCTAGCGGTGCAATTGTTGAAGATTCATTATTCTTTTATGGTTTATATGCCCCTCGCAAAGAGGAAAGAAATAGCGCGGGTCAAACAACATTTTCTGATTTTGAACGAGATGAAGACCGCTGGTTTGCTAAAGTTGATTGGTTTATAAATGAGGATCACTCATTTGGTTTTTCAGCGATGAATAACGAGCGTACATGGACTGATAAAACATATGCTTACGCGTGGAAAGAAAATGTCGTTGGAGCGCAACAAGGGGTTGATGCACCTGGCGAAGATGGCGGGAAGGTGTACAGCGTAAATTACAATGGTTATCTAACAGATACATTTTCAGTTTCGGCTGTTGTTGGGCGCGTAACAGAAAACGTTGAAAATGTAGTTGCATCCCCAAACCCAGGCGTATGGGATGAGCGAGACGGATTTGTTACGTTAAGCCAACATACTAATTCGAATGTTAGCGAAGAAGAATACACACGCGATCAAGCTCGCATTGATTTTAGCTGGGACTTAGATGAGCATTCAATTCAATTTGGTGTGGATTACACCAATGTAAAAGTTGATTTCTTTGAAGGCCAAAATGGCATTGGGGACGCTGAAGGCTGGTGGACAGTAAAAACGGCCGGTGAAAACGATGTGTCTGGCGCTGCACTAGGGGGGGATTTTATCGAAAGACGAGTACGTAGTCGTGAAGTAGATTCGGACACCACTTCATTAGCGTTTTATCTTAATGATTCATGGCAAGTCACAGATAATTTAGTGCTTAATATGGGCTTGCGTTATAGCCAGTTTGAAAACACTGTTTCAGATGGTCGTGCTTTCGTTGATATTGATAATCAAATAGCGCCACGTTTACAAGCAATTTATGACGTTAGTGGCGATGGTAGTGCAAAAGTATTTGCAACCTTTGGGCGTTATTTTCAACCTGTTTCTGCAAACATGAATATCACGCAAGGTTCAGCATCAATTGAATGGTTTGAGTATTTCGAATTAGATCAATTAGAAGGCAGTGGCTCACCATCTTTATTAGCGGATGGATCACCTAGCCGTGGAGATATGCTACGTGATAGACGTTGGCGTCAACGAGGTATTACTGAACCAGGATTAATTGCCTCGGCTTCTTTAAAACCAATGTACAGTGATGAATTTACGATAGGTTACCAACAAGAAGTGTTTGATGGAATGTCTGCGGGCGTTCGTGCTATTTACCGTGACTTAGGTCGTAGTGTTGAAGACACTGATGTAGGCCCTGTACTGGCTAAAAAGCTTGCAGAGCTGGGAATTACCGATAACGTTGGGCAAGGTTCGTATTATGTGCTTAATAATCCCGGTGAAGCGATTCAAATGTCATATGACTTCGATGGTGATGGTCAAGTAGATAACGTCAATTTGAGTGCTGAAGAACTTGCGTTACCAGAAGCTAAGCGTAAATACCTAGCTCTTGAATTTACTCTAGATGGCAACGTGACTGATGATTTACGCATTAATACTTCATACACATGGTCACATAGTTACGGTAATACTGAAGGGCTTGTTAAAACGGATAACAACCAAGCAGATCCAGGTTGGACAACATCGTATGACTACGGCGATTTGATGGATAATGGCTACGGTAATTTACCTAACGATCACCGCCATGCGATTAAGTTCAGTGGTGCATATAATATTACAGAAGCACTAACATTAGGATTAGTTGCTCGCACAACATCAGGTCGTCCAAAAAGTTATTTTTCGCAACATCCTGATGGCGTTGGTAGCTGTGCTGCGGGCAATCCGTGGGATGCATGTGCCAGTAAGTACTATGACCAAGCATCTCACTATGATGAGAATGGAAACCCAGCGCCACGTGGCAGTAAAGGTAATTTACCTTGGCTCACTAATATAGACATGTCATTGACGTACTACACTGACTTTTTTGGTACAGACTTAACCTTAAAAGGCACTGTATATAATTTACTCAATAGTGATAGTGCGATAAATATTAACGAAGAACGTGCACAGTTTGGTTCAGGTGGTTTAGAACTAAACCCTGATTACGGATTAGTGACCAGCCGTCAAGGAGCGCGTTATGTGTCTTTAGTTGCGCGCATTGAATTTTAATTTCCCCCTAGAAGGTTGTAAGTTGTTTGAATAGTTTGGTTGTTTTTTAGATAAGCTTGGTTTTGCACTAACATTTCAAAAATACCAAGCACAGGGTGCTTAAATAAATTATTAAAAATTACTTAATTTAAATAATTTGCGCCCTAAATGTTGATTAGCAATAGTTATAATTTACACATTACAGCCTTAATGCTGAACAGGAAACTGTTCGGCATTTTTGTTGATAAATACGGACTTGTTAAAAGTTTATTAAAAGCATACTGTATGCAAAATTGGGTTTGTTTCTACTATGGTACATGTTTTAATCGTGTGCTAATGCAATCAATGATCAAATTGTACTTATACACCGACGTTATTTAAATTGGAGTCTAAAAATGAAAATAATAAATGCAGAACACATTGATGATGCTCTTAATTTTGAATCCTTGCTAATTGCACTACAAAAAGGTTTTGCATCTGACTTTTGCATGCCTAAACGCAATGTATACGAGCTTGATACCACTAAGACCAATCGTGATGCCTTTGCTGTATTACCTGCGTGGAATGAACAAGTTATTGGTGTTAAGGCGTTTACTTATTTCCCTAGCAATACACACACAGAATATGACTCGTTATATTCCAAAATTATGTTGTTCTCACGGGATCATGGCGAGCCCTTAGCTTTGGTGGATGGCACGCGCATTACGCTGTGGCGCACCGCAGCCGTATCAGCCTTAGCGAGCCGGTATTTATCCAGAGAAAACAGCAATCACTTAGTTTTTTTTGGTAGTGGTAATTTAGCGTTATACATGGTCAAGGCACATTTAACGGTTCGTAATTTTACTCGGGTGACATTAATTGCACGTAATGTTGAAAAAGTAACGGCATTACAACATTCGCTTGAGCAGGCATTTCCTTATATCGATTTTGTTATGGGTAAAAGTACCGAGGAAGTTATTTTTAGCGCCGATGTGATCAGCTGTGCAACAGGGTCGCCAACGCCTTTATTTAACGGCGCATGGTTAAAACCGGGCACTCATGTTGATCTAATTGGTAATCATCATAGTGAGCAACGTGAATGCGACACGACAACGATTACCCGCAGTCATGTATACGTTGATAGCAGAGTAAATGTGTTAGGCGAGGCTGGCGAGGTGCTGCAACCCATTAAAGAAGGAGTGTTTAGAGCACACGATATTCGTGCTGAGTTATCCGATTTAGCAAAAGCAAACAGCTACGCCCGTTTTAATGAAACAGATATTACGGTATTCAAATCGGTAGGAACGGCGCTGAGTGATTTGATTGCAGCGAATAGTGTTTACCAATCATTAGAAGGTTAATATTTGATGACGAATATATTATTCATTTTGAGTGTGTGTTTTATTAGTGCTGGTTTACTGCCATTTTTTAGATGGTTGAAATGTAAAAT
Source organism: Pseudoalteromonas sp. SG45-5 (assembly GCF_014164085.1). Lineage (NCBI taxonomy): Bacteria > Pseudomonadati > Pseudomonadota > Gammaproteobacteria > Alteromonadales > Pseudoalteromonadaceae > Pseudoalteromonas > Pseudoalteromonas sp. SG45-5. Next base: position 103,639 of record NZ_JACJEM010000002.1, read on the forward strand.
ACGCAAACATCATTGGCGAGTATGCGAAATTAGTACAATTACGTCAGTGGTTAACACACGGGTATCACCTTTGGATCTCGTTCAACAGCAGTCAATGCTGGTTAGTTTTCGTTTTAATGGTGATATGCACAGTGTCGTGGTTGACTTAGATGAGCCGTTATTTAACTTACACAAACAAGGGCAGTTGTGTACATTATTGGTTGATAAAGACAACCCATCGAGGGTCTATAAAAATGCGCTGCTTTGGCAGAACTTTGGTTCTATATGGCTTTTTGCAGGGTTGGCTTTACTTGGTCTAAGTCATTTCATTAACTAGCCTGAACTCTGTAAGGTAGATTTATTATTTAGAGCTTAGATAAATTAACAACAAGCGTTAATATTGCTTGTTGTTAATTGCCTTATAAATTGCCTCACACAGTGCTTTAATACTTTCGTCATCACTTATATACGGTGGCATTAAGTAAATTAGTTTACCAAAGGGACGTATCCATACGCCTTGCTTTACAAAATAAGCCTGAATTTTAGCAACATCAACATTGCCCGCAGCCTCGTTTAGTTCAACAACACCTATTGCACCTAAAATACGCACATTGGCAACCGCATCTAGTTCACTGCATTTATTAAGTTGTTGTAGCTGGGTGTTTATTTGCTTTATTCGTTGTTGCCAGTTTTGCTCAAGTAATAAATCAATACTTGCGCAGGCCGCAGCACAGGCAAGCGGGTTACCCATAAAAGTAGGGCCGTGCATTAAAACACCTGCTTCACCTTCGCTTATGCCAATGGCTATTTTATCGCTAGTGATAGTGGCCGATAGCGTCATTGAGCCGCCAGTTAATGCTTTACCAATACACATTATATCGGGCTCTACATTAGCGTGCTCTACAGCAAATAATTTACCTGTACGGCCAAAGCCTGTGGCAATTTCGTCGCAAATTAGTAGTACGTTATATTGGGTGCACAATTTACGCACGCAGGCTAAATAATCGGGGTGATAAAAGTTCATACCACCGGCGTTTTGTACTATTGGCTCAATTATAAAGGCGGCTACTTGGCTGTGGTTTGCTTTAAAGTATTCTTCAAGCTCTTGGGCTTCAGTTTGGTTAAACTCGCTCCCAAATTGACTAACCGGTGCAGGTACAAAAATATGTTCAGGTAAAAAACCTGAATATAAACTATGCATTGAGTTAACGGGGTCGCATACGCTCATGGCTGCAAAGGTGTCGCCATGGTAGCCCTTGTAAGGCGTCATTAATTTTTGTTTTGTTGTAATGCCTTGGCTTAACCAATATTGCAGCGCCATTTTTATTGCTACTTCAACACTTACCGATCCGCTGTCGGCTAAAAACACTTTAGTTAAACTAGGCGGCGTTATATTTACTATTTTTTTGCACAGCTCTACCGCGCTGTTATGCGTAATACCGCCAAACATAATGTGGCTCATATTATTAATTTGCTCAATCATGGCGTTATTTATAACAGGGTGGTTATAGCCATGTATTGCGCTCCACCACGAGGCCATACCATCGATTAATTGCTCGCCAGTTTCGAGGTGAATAATGTTGTGATTGGCATGTGTAACGGGATATACCGGAATTGGCTTAGTCATAGACGTATATGGATGCCAAATGTGCTCACGATCAAAATCAAGGTCAATCGTGTTATTTTTAATCATATGTAAACTTTAACTTGGTGGGCTTTGTTGACAATGGTACTTCAACTCGTAGACTAAGCCAATATAACCGTCATGAAAAAATAAGAGAGTATTATGGAACTTGCACCTGTTCGTCACGATTGGACCCACGCTGAAGTTAAAGCATTATTTGAAATGCCATTTAACGATTTACTGTTTAAAGCCGCATCGGTTCACCGTGCTAACTTCAACCCCAATGAAGTGCAAATTTCTACGTTGTTATCAATTAAAACAGGCGCTTGCCCAGAAGACTGTAAGTATTGCCCGCAATCTGGCCATTACCGAACAGATTTAGAACGCGAACGCTTAATAGAAGTAGAAAAAGTAGTAGAGCAAGCGCGCCTTGCAAAACAAAAAGGCGCGACGCGTTTTTGTATGGGTGCTGCATGGTCAGATCCAAAAGACAGAGACATGCCATATATTTCGCAAATGGTTAAAGAAGTAAAAGAGCTAGGGTTAGAGACCTGTATGACGCTGGGTAAACTCACAAACGAAAAAGCTCATGAACTTCGTGACGCAGGGCTTGATTACTACAACCATAACCTCGACACGTCACCTGAGTATTACGAGCAAATTATATCAACCCGTACTTTTCAAGATAGATTAAATACCATTGACCACGTACGCGATGCCGGTATGAAAGTATGCTCGGGCGGAATAGTCGGCATGGGCGAGCAAGCAAGCGACCGCTTTGGGCTACTTATGCAACTCGCTAATTTGCCACAACAGCCAGAAAGCGTGCCTATTAATATGCTCGTTAAAGTTAAAGGCACACCGCTTGAAAACGTAGACGATTTAGATCACTTTGAATTTATACGTACCATAGCAACAGCACGTATTATGATGCCACACAGCTATGTGCGTTTATCGGCAGGGCGCAACGCCATGAACGAGCAAATGCAATCTATGTGCTTTTTTGCAGGCGCTAACTCAATATTTTATGGTGATAAACTACTTACCACCGAAAACCCAGACGCTGATGCCGATATGAACCTAATTAAAAAACTAGGCATGAACCCAGAAAAACGTCACGACTATTCAGACGAAGCAGTTGAAGCCTCGCTTTCATCGCAAGTAGCCGACAAAGCAACCTCTGAATTGTTTTACGAAGTGTAGGCTTTTTTATATTTATGCCTTTTGATTTTATAAAAACGCATCTACAGGCTCGCCTGCAAGATGCACTGCTTCGTAAACGCCACGTAGTAGAGTATGCTACAGCGCGTACCATAACGGTTAATGACAAAACCTACCTTAACTTTGCCAGTAACGACTACTTAGGGTTTGGTGACGTGGTTGTTAACCTTAATGACTCCCACGCATTAGGGAGTCACAGCTCTGCATTAGTGACAGGTTATCAGGCGCAACAAAAAGCGCTTGAGCAATACTTATGCGAGCAATTTGGTTATGGCGCAGGCATGTTGTTTAACTCAGGGTTTAGTGCAAATAGCAGCGTAATTAAAGCGTTGTTTCAAGATAAAGCCGCTGCACAAAACAGCGCTATTTTTCAAGATAAGTTAAATCATGCAAGCTTGATTGACGGTGCTTTGCATTGTAACGCGGCTTTAGTGCGTTTTAATCATAACGACGTAAACCACCTACGTTCACGGCTCGAAAAATCAAAAGCGCAAAACAAGCTTATTATAAGCGAAGGCGTGTTTTCGATGGATGGCGATACCGTGCCTCTTAAAGAATTACTCGCACTTGCAAAACAGCACAACGCATGGCTAATGATTGACGACGCACACGGCTTTGGTGCATTAGGCAAAACAGGTTTAGGCAGTTGCGAAGTACTTTTAGAAGAGGGCATTACACTGCCAGATATATTAGTCATTACCTTTGGTAAATCAGTGGCTAGTAGTGGCGCGTGTGTATTAGGCAATAAACAGTTTATTGAATACATGCTGCAGTTTAATCGCGATTATACCTATTCAACCGCTATGTCGCCGCTTATGGCAAGCCACACACTTGCGCGTATTAAAAGCATAAAAACAGCCGATGATAAACGCGATAAGCTAAGTGCAAATATCGCATTATTTAAGCAACTCGCTAACACCCATAATATTGCAGTAATGGAGTCAAACACAGCCATACAACCCATTGTATTAGGCTGCGCTGAGCAAACGTTGCAAGCGGCAGATAAACTTAAACAACAGGGCATTTGGCTCACGGCTATTCGCCCACCCACGGTTGCACATAACACCTCACGTTTACGCATTACTTTAACCGCCGCACATACCGAGCAAGACATAACGCATTTAGTTAAGCATTTAGTAGGTGCAATAGCATGACTGCTCAGCCGGTATTAAAAACAGACCTAGTGCAAACACAACTTGTAAAACCGTGCCTAGTAAGTAGCGAATTGGACATAGACTTAAACAAGGATTTAAGCAAGGAGCTAAAAAAGTCCGCCCAAAGTAAGTTTTCAAAGGCAGCAGCGCATTATAACACCCACGCAAATGTACAAAAACACGCAGCGAGCGATCTATTTAAACTTATAAAACCAGGCATTAATAAAAATAAGCTTTGTGTTGATTTAGGCGCAGGCCCGCTTGTTAATACACACACATTACAAAGCATGTTTTCAAGCGTTGTGGCAATAGATTTGAGTTTAAACATGCTGCAAAGTAGTCATTTAACCACACCTAAAATATGCGCCGATATGGATAACTTACCGCTACAAGCAAACAGTGTTGATGTAATTTACAGTAATTTTGCAGTGCAGTGGTCTGCTAATTTTTCGGCTTTAATGCAATCACTTTACAGCATACTAAAACCTGGCGGGCAGGCGTACATAAGCACTGTGGTAGAGGGCTCACTTTACGAAATAAAAACAGCTTTTTCTGCGCTTGATTCAAACAGTCATATAAATACCTTTAATAATGAATTGTATATAAACCAATCAGTCCAAAATGCAGGATTTACTATTAACAGCGCTAAAAAACGTATTTACACCGATGAATACACAACACCTTTAAAAGCGATTGCTTCAATTAAAGCTATAGGGGCAACTACGCAAAATCATACCAATACGCGCCAAGGGTTACTTACCAAATCGGCGCTTAAAAAAGTATGCAGTGCGTATCCGCTTATAAATAATAAAGCATGTGTGTCTTATCATGTGGTGCTGTTATCATTAGAAAAACACTAAATAAGCCCAAAGATATTAAAGGCAACGCATGAAAGAATTTTTTATAACAGGCACCGACACCGATGCCGGAAAAACCCACGTTACCAGTTTGCTATTAAAGTTACTTGCCCAACATAAAAAACAAGCTATTGGCTTTAAGCCCCTTGCTGCTGGCTGCGAAATGGCGTTCGATCAACTAGTAAACACCGATGCCCTAATACTAATGGAAAGCGCAACAGTGAGCGCTAAATACGACGTAGTAAATCCGTTTGCGTTTGCACCACCTATTGCGCCGCACATAGCTGCTGAGCAAGTTGGAGTTAGTATTACTATTGATAAACTTAGTGATGCTTATAAAAACGTAAAACAACAGGGCGCTAATTACATACTTACCGAAGGTGCGGGTGGTTGGGCATTACCTATTAATAAAAACGATTATTTATACGACTGGGTTAAAGCAGATCAACTGCCGGTAATACTCGTTGTTGGTATGAAACTAGGTTGCTTAAATCATGCGTTACTAACCACTGCGCATATGCAAAGTATGGGTATAAACTGCGTTGGTTGGATTGCAAACCAAGTAGATAAAAATATGGACGAGTACCAAGCAAACCTTGATTCACTTAAAGCACGTTTACCGTTTCCAATACTTGCTATAAGCCCATACAGCGAGCAAACTCCTAAGTTACAAATATACAAAAGCTTGCTTAGTGCGTTATCTATTAACACTTAAGTGGTTTTAAAAAAGTTACTTTATTTAGGTAAATCTTGAAATAGTCAGCCTTAGTACACATATAAACGTTTATAAATACATAGCTTGCTTAAAGACAATGTTACTAAGGACATAACGACTATATGACGCACCCATTTATTGAAAGCTACGCTCCAGATGCGCACGTAAGCGCTGAGCCAAAAGCACTAAACTATGGCTTACCTAAAAAACGCGTAGGTATAATAGGTGGGGGCACAGCTGGCGCCACAATAGCCATTAGGCTTGCTGCGTTAGGGTTAGAGACTTATGTACTTGAAAAGAAAAAGTCGTTAATTGATGGCCCGCCAATGTGCCATTTGCATGCAGGTGGCAACTTATATCGTGAAATACCCGACGAAGACTGCATAGATTTACTCAAGCAATGTATAGATATTGCTCGCCTTTATCCTCACACCATCGATGTTCGCCCCACAGTATTTGCAGTCCCCAAGCGCGATGATGACGCATCGGAGGACTTATTTCCGCGTTTAGATAAATTAGTAAAAGCCTACAGCGAGCTTGTAGAGCAAGACAGCGCTAATAAAGTGTTAGGCGAGCCCGAGCATTATTATCAGTTATATAGTTATGAGCAAATGCTAAAGCTTGCTAAACAAAAACAAGTAGCCAAGCCCACGTCATTAGATGAGTGGATGATACCCGTGGCTAAGCATTTAGATTTAAATAAGCTAAAGTTTCCGCTAATTGTTGCCCAAGAATATGGCTGGAATATTTTTCGTTTATCGGCCAGTGCTCAACTGGCCCTTGCACAGTACAAACACGCTCATGTTTTAACAAGCACCAGTGTTAAAAACGTATCGCCAGTTATAAATACCAATAATGATAAGCAAACACTTAAATGGCGCATTGAATACCAATCAGAGCCAAGCCTTGATGAACAACCTGATACTTCAACCGATACACAAGCCGATTCACAAACCATTGAGGTAGATTACCTAATTAATGCGTGTGGTTTTCAAACCGGTATTATTGACGACCTGGTTGGGGTAGATGTAAAACGCATGGTCGAATTTAAAGCCTCTTACATTACTCATTGGCAAGGTGCTGGTGGGCAAATACCCGAAATAATTATTTATGGTAACCGAGGTACGCCAGAAGGTATGGCGCAGCTAACCCCTTACCCTAATGGTTATTTTCAAATACATGGCATGACCAACAACATTACATTGTTTAATGATGGCTTAGCTGATGCCACGCCAATGAGCGCACAACCTAAACTTCCCAATAAATACCTGCATTATATTAAAGATGGCTGGGACAAAGCAGCATTGCAAACACGTACCCAAACAGCAATTGATTATGTCGCCGAGTTTGTCCCTGCATTTAAAACTGCTAGCACACAAAATAATGCCTTGTTTGGCGGGCAACAAATCCCAGGGGATGACGACACTTTGCGCGTAGCCGATGTAAGCTTATATTCGCATATTAATTATGCACGGGCCGAAAATGTTAAAGCATCGTCAACGTTAATAGCGGCAGATCAGATAGTGGGTGAGTTTATAAAATTGGGAATAATAAGCAGTGATCCTGCTGTAAATCATCACCGCAGTACCCATCAATGGTCGTATCTTAAACATAATAGCGGCGAAAAAATTGGCGAAGTTGCACGCATATTGGCACACGAGCGTGGTTTTCCAATTGATATGGCGGAGCTAAATAACAGCTTGTAATAAGCTGATCTATAAGTAAACCTCATTTTAAATCTCTTCGGGTTTATTCCCCGCCGCTTGCGGCGTAGTATTGAGTCATGAGCGAATTTATACATAAAAGCCACAATGTGACAGTTTTGCTTTATCACTTAGTTTTCCCTGCAAAATATAGAAGAGCAGTTCTTGATGTGGGAGTTGATAGGGCAATCACAGAAATTTGTGTTGAAATAGAAAAACGTTACGAAATCAAATTTTTAGAAATTGGGACGGATGAAGATCATATTCATTTTTTAGTTCAGTCAGTACCAACCTACAGCATTACAAAGTTGGTAACGATGATTAAAAGTTTAACGGCAAGAGAGGTTTTTAAAAAGTGCCCTCATGTTAAAAAGCAGTTATGGGGTGGAGAGTTTTGGTCAGATGGTTATTTTGCAAGTACGGTAGGAAAACATGGTGACGAATCAATGATAAGAAAGTATGTGAAAAACCAAGGAAATAATTATGACCAACTCCATTCGGATCATCAGTTAGCTATGTTCTAACCAAATACCCCGCTCACGAAGTGAGTTCTGCGTTAGCAGAAGGGCTTGCCCCGGGGATGTTTATTTTGCTGCAAAACTCTTCTTAAAAAAATTATCAATAAACACATAAATAACACTTGTGTTATGACATAGTTTGTCACAGAATAGCGCTAACGTTATGACATAGTGTGTCATAATGCAGTGATTGCTTTAACCTAATTTAATTTTATGTTCGGTGAGCAAACCTATTTTTGTGAGGACAATATGAAACGTATATTTTTGTTTTTATTAACTAACCTAGCGGTTATGTTGGTATTAGGTGTAGTGCTTTCAATAATAATGAGTGCGCTGGGCTTAAGTCATCGTAGCCTTGGCGGAATTTTACTTATAGCCACCGTATTTGGTTTTGGTGGATCGTTTATTTCGTTATTTATGTCGAAATGGATCGCTAAAAAATCAACAGGCGCGCATGTAATTACGCAGCCTCGAAACGAAACCGAACATTGGCTTGTACAAACGGTATCTGCGCAAGCACAAAAAGCAGGTATTAAAATGCCAGAAGTGGCTATTTACGACAGCCCAGAAATGAACGCGTTTGCAACGGGCCCAAGTAAAAACAACTCATTAGTGGCAGTAAGCACAGGCTTAATGCACAACATGACCAAAAATCAAGCCGAAGCCGTACTTGCCCACGAAGTATCGCATATTGCTAACGGCGACATGGTAACGCTTACGCTAATACAAGGCGTGGTAAACACCTTTGTAATATTTGCCGCAAAAGTACTGGCTGGCATAGTAGATAACTTTATTAATAGCGATGAAGAAGAGGGTGGCAGTAGCTGGACATACTTCTTATTCGATATGTTATTCCAAGTATTATTTGGCGTGCTAGCAAGCATAGTAGTTGCAAGTTACAGCCGTAAGCGTGAGTTTGCAGCCGACAGCGGCGCAGCTAAATTAGTAGGTGCAGATAAAATGCGCTCAGCTCTTGAGCGATTAAAGCAAAACCATCCTTCGCAATTAGAAGGCTCAATGATGGCCTTTGGTATTGCAAGTGGCAAAGGTGTTGCTGAGTTGTTTTCGTCGCACCCACCGCTTGATGCACGAATAGACGCACTACGTAAATAAGGTAACTCTTATTTACAAACACAAAAGCCAGCGTAATAGCTGGCTTTTTAGTGTGTAGTAAGCTGGTTATTTACCAAAAATAATATCGGTAATGCCTTCTGGTGAGAGTATTTCTATCCAGTAGCCGTCAGGATCTTTTATAAATGCTAAGCCCTTCATTGAGCCATCGTCTGGCTTTTTCACAAATTCTACATCGTACTTTGCAAAGCGTTCACTGGCTGCGTATACATCGGGTACACTAATACCAATGTGACCAAAGCCTTTAGGTTCTTGGTTACCGCTGTGGTAGCCCTCAAAGCTGTCGTCGTTTTCTGTGCCCCAGTTATGAGTAAGCTCAATTAGCGCAGGGCGACCAAATACCCATTTAGCTTTGGTTTTATCATCACCTTCTGGCTGCTCTGGCTCGTAGCCTAAAAAGTACAATGTAAACTTCATTTCAGGAAAGTCATACTTACCTAACAGCTTCATACCTAATACATTTTGATAAAATTCGAGCGACGGCTTTGGATCCTTAATACGTAACATAGTTTGTTGCATAACAAAGCCTTGAGTAGCCTGTTCAACTTGTTCTGGAGATTCGTTATAGCTAGACATGGTGATCCTTACTGAGAATTAAAAAGAGAAAAAGATGATTGTAATTATTGAGTCATCATATCAACAGTAAGATAAATTAAAACCATCCTTATAAGTTTTGTAAAAATAAAAGGGCTCCAAATAAATTTATTGATTGACAATCATAGTTTAAAAGGATGATATGAATCCCCAACAAATGGGATGTGTATATATATACAGTGCTTGTTGTTTTGTCCAATATTACTGATCTCCACCATTTCGGTGCATTTGCGCACTGATTAAAAATAATTTTCAGTTAACTTATTGTTTACAGGTGTCTATTTGATGGTTAAGATAAATACATTGTAATATATGGACATTCGTCGGTTTATAAAACGACAAATGTCGTAGACAAAATTGTTAGTTTTATATCAACAAGGAAGTGTATGAAATATCTACTAGTTATAATCGCTACTATCTCATTCAATTTAGCTGCTAATGAAAATCAGGTGATTTCAGGGGAAACTAGGCATGTAGAGGGTGGCTCAGACCTAAAGCAAAACTTTGTTGATCAATTAATCCTAAAAAATTGTGATGTTAAATTAACAACTTTCGAAGCCGACTCTATCAATAAAGTAAAATTATCTTTTTCTGATCGTATATTTGTTGCTGACAATATTTCATTTACTTCTAGGGTCGATGGTACTTGTAGCGTTGTGTTATCAAACGGTTACGGCATAAAATAAAACTAACAAGTCACTCAAAAGGACAAATAACAGTTGGTTTTTGCTCCTTCGTCGCTTATTTTAACCAACTATCATTTGCCTCTTAGTGAGGCGTTGAGGCTGTAGAATTACTCTTTTTAGGAACGTATTCTACTATTTTAAATTGATTGTTTTTTAACCTTGAATCCATCCGTTCGCTGTGATCTAATAGATATTATTCACCCACGGTAAACTGTTATGGCTAACTATAAGCCTGACTTATCCTGTCAAAATAAATTCATTCCTATCAATTTCGCTGAGCAAATTTTGCCTGGTACCTTTGAATATGCCCTTTGTTATATCGTCGAAAATAAACTCGACTTGTCGGGCTTTGACGCGTGGTATAACAACGATAAAACGGGTGCCGCGGCGTATCCGCCATCGGTGATGCTAAAGATTATTTTATTGGGTTATGCACATGGATTAATTAGTAGCCGCCGAATAGCCAAGGCCTGTGAGAACAATATTCTGTTCATGAGTGTGTCAGGTGATATTCAGCCGCATTACACTTCTATAGCGGGTTTTGTGGCTAAAATGCATGAACAGATTGAGCCGCTTTTTACGCAAGTACTGATGATATGTGATGAGGAAGACTTGATAGGCCGCAACATGTTTGCCATTGATGGCTGTAAGTTAAAGTCGAATGCGAGTAAAGAATGGAGCGGCACATTCGATGAGCTAGGCCGTAAAAAAGCAAAATTAGAACGTGCGAGTAAACGTATTATTGAGCGTCACCAAGCGCAAGATGGGCTGGGCGAGGAGTTAATAACACAGGATTTAAAACAAAAAGAAAAGCTGGATAAAAGTGCAGATAAAATCACCGCGTTTTTAGCCACTCACAAAGAAAAAACAGGCAGTAAAGGCAAGCCAGTTAAAAGTAATATTACCGACCCCGATAGTGCGAAAATGACCACGTCAAAAGGGACAATCCAAGGCTACAACGGGATAGCGATAAATGACGATAAACATCAAATTATACTGCAAGCACAGGCGTGGGGCTCAGTGGGTGAGCAACAAACCCTGCAGCCAGCGGTTAAACAATTAAAGCAGCAGCTCGATAAACTGAACACCGACAAGCTCAAAGACGAGCACACGATTAAATTCACCGCAGACAGTGGGTTTAACAGCGAAGCAAACCTTGACTACATGGCGAAAAGTGGGTTCGATACCTACATTGCGGATAACCAATTTAGAAAACGAAATCCGCTGTTAAAATAAACTAGACACCCATCCTAATTTTTGCACTTTTCGAAGTTAGAGGCTAGCCTTTGTTTAGTGCAAAAAACAAGTAGGGTGTCTTATGGCAATCGCAAGAATAGTTAAAATAAACTAGACACCCATCCTAATTTTTGCACTTTTCGAAGTTAGAGGCTAGCCTTTGTTTAGTGCAAAAAACAAGTAGGGTGTCTTATGGCAATCGCAAGAAAGCGTCAAGTAAGTTTGGTTGATACAAAGTACTACCACTGTATATCACGATGTGTACGCCGTGCATTTTTATGTGGTGAAGACCATTTTACGGGTCAATCTTTTGAGCATCGACGAGGGTGGGTTGAAGATAAGTTACTCGCATTAGCCAAGGTGTTTTGTATTGATGTCTGTGCTTATGCTGTTATGAGTAACCACACCCATTTAGTCATGTATGTTGATGATAAAAAAGCGAATCGGCTGAATGACAAAGCGATTGTTATTCGCTGGCATAAACTCTGTAAAGGCACATTGTTAACGCAGAAATACGTACAAGGTGAAAAGCTAAGTAAAGCTGAACTTATCTTTTTTAATCAAACGGTAAAGGAATATCGAGAGCGTCTATCAAGTATTAGTTGGTTTATGCGGGTGTTAAATGAAGACATTGCGCGCAGGGCAAATAAAGAAGACAACTGCACTGGCCGTTTTTGGGAGGGACGATTTAGTTCACAAGCATTATTAGATGAAGCCGCATTGGCGGCCTGCATGGCGTATGTAGACTTAAATCCCATTAGAGCCAAAATGGCTAACACCCCAGAAGAATCTGACCATACCAGCGCTCAACTACGCTTAACATGCGCAAAAGAAGGCAAGCAACCGAAAAAATTGCTCCGCTTTGCAGGCATGCCACGTCAAATCATGCCAAAAGGGCTACCGTTTGAGCTTAAATCGTACCTTGAACTTGTTGAGTTAACAGGGC